>NZ_VFIY01000003.1 GCF_006385175.1 Emcibacter nanhaiensis | reverse complement strand
GCTCAAGCGGCGGGTTTCAGTTCGGCGAAGCCGCAGCCGGTAATCCAGGTCGGGATCGGCTCATAGGCGATGGTCTCGGCCGTGGTGCCGGCCGGCAGGGCGCCCATGGCGCAGAGCCAGTTCTTGATCTCCAGCGCGCCGTTGCCGGCGCTCTCCAGGATCACCTCGTCCGGCAGGGCGATCAGGCCGTCAATGTCGCCCGCTTCCACCATCGCCAGCACCTTGCGGTCAAACTCCTCATTGACAAAACCCATGCCCGGACTGCCGACCCAGTGGCTGATGCCGCCGGTGCCGAACACCACAACCCGCTCGACGCCGTCCCAGCTCTCGACCGCCCGGCCGATGCTCTGGCCGATCTCAAAGGCCCGGCGGCTCCGGATCAGCGGCGCCACCACACAGTTCAGGTAAACCGGGATCGCCTTGACGCCCAGCCGTTTCAGCGACATGTGATAGGGAATGGCCACCGAATGGTCCACATCAAGCGACTTGGCAAAGGCCCAGTCGACACCTTCCCGATACCCCGTCTCCAGGATATGCTGCGCCAGTTCCTCGTTGTTGGGGATCGCATCGCCGGTCAGGCCCAGGGTCTGGGCATGGGCGGAAACCCCCACATCGCCGGTCGCAATCAGGCAGTTGGGGATGCAGCGCGGACCGAAATTCTCATAGTGATCGTCGCCGACGATAATCACCGTATCCGCCTCAAGCTCTTCAACCCGTTTGGAAATATGCGCAAAGGCCTTGTCCGAAGCCTCTTTCTGCCAGGGTTCTTCACCATAGCCGCCCGTCGGGATCGACGGCACATGCGGCATCAGGAAACCACCTACCAACTCTGCCATTGTCTCTCTCTTTCTCTTGTTGCCTGCCCTATCCGGTTATCTGCCCGGCCCGCGGCTTAAGCCGCCGGCGCGTTGACGATGTCAAAATAATCATGCAGCCGTTCCGGGCCGTAAATGGTCTGGAACGCCATCAGCACCAGAAGGCTGTTGACCCCGTGGTCAATCAGACCCATCACATCGACCGAGACCAGAAGCTCCCGCTCCTTGTCCGTCACACGGTAATCCGCCGCATAGGACGCTGCATCCGAGCGGAAGCTGTCCGCATCCCCAGGATGAAGATACAACTGCCACAAAGCCGCTTCCAACGCATTAACACTCATCACCCTCTCCGTTCAGCATAAGGATTTCGGGAAAAGACGTGACCCCGGAGCGCCGCAGACGACACTGGGCGCTCCGGGGTCCTGTCCACTGCTGTAGAAACATGTTCACCGCTGGCCGTTCCGGCCGTCAGGCCGCGATGGGCTCTTCGCCTTCCAGCTTGGTACGGTGCAGTTCGCGTCCGCAATCCAGCGGATAAGGCATGGCGCGATGCAGGGTGCCGGTGTTGTCCCACATCACCAAGTCGCCGACGGACCATTCGTGACTGTAATGGAACGGCTCGCTGGTTGCCCATTCACGCAGCCTGTTGAGCAACAGCGCACTTTCCTTGTGCTCCATGCCGACGACATGACGGGCGGTACAGCCCAGCACCAGCGATTTGCGACCGGATTTATGGGTCCAGACCAGGGGCAGTTCAATCTCGCCCACGGACATGAATCGTTCAAGCTTTTCCTGGTCCGGTTCCGGCTCGTAATAGTAAAGTGTATTCCAGGCAGAATGGATTACCGTAAGACCCTCGAGCTTTGCCTTGTCCTCGTCGGAAAGTTCGTCATAGGCGGCATAGGTATTACAGAATTCCGTATTACCACCGCTCGGCGGCAGCACCTTGGAGCTCAGCAGGGACGCCAGGATCGGCTTGGGCTGCATGGTGCCGTCAAAATGCCAGTAGAAGGACCCTTTCAGATATTCCACGCCTGCAGATTTCTCGGGATCCAGAGAGATCGGGAAAACCTCTTCCCCACTGCGTTCCCTGGCAACGTCACCAAGGGTCCGGGTAAAAGCCAGTTGCTCTTCATCGGTGAAATTGATTTTCGGAAAAACCAGCACACCGCGCTGTTCGAGTAATTCGCGAATTCCCGCAGCCAGCTCGCCACTGAGCAGCTCTTCCTTGCTGTTGAGAATTTCTGAAGCAATTTTCGGTTTGATGTCCCTGGTCTCAAGGGTCGTCGTCATATCTCTATACTCCCAAGTCTGAAATCCGGAGCATTATCCGGCACCGATTCAATTTTGTCAATATTAATGAATAATCTCGATAATTTATTCTGATAAAAATATTCACCCTTTTTCAGAACCTGCCGCTATCCATGCCAAACCGGCGGATTATACCCCCGAGGCCCACCAAATTTATCGCGTTTTGAGACCGGGTCGGAGCCATCGTCCTCCTTGACCCCCAGTTCCCGGCCCAGTTCGGTGGCGATCCACACTTTTGCATTCCTCTCCATCCGGTCGGGCGCTTTCTGGAGGGCGTCGATGACACGGCCGATAAACCGGGGCGATTCGACTTCTGCGGCCCGCTCGCCCCAGACCTCCGGCTGGCTATCGATCAGCTTCTGCACCTGTTCGGTCCCGACCAAACCCATCCACAGAGAGACGGCGCAAACATTATGGGGCTGGAAATCGATGCCCATATCCACCGACATTTTGTCAATTGCCGCCTTGCAGGCGCCATAGGCCGGCCCGTGCAGGTAACAGCCGCCGGCATAACCGGACGGATTGACCAGCAGCCCGGCCTGGCTTTTCAGCAACAGGGGGGCACCATAGTAGCTTGAGATATAAGTGGAGCGAACCCCTACACCCATCATCTTGATCAGGTCGAGCGAGCGCTTCCAGAATGGTCCGTCGGCGCCGATATCCGATGAGACATGGGCGGCATTGTTGACAAGGATATCCAGGTATCCGTGATACTCCTCAATCTGGCTGAACAAGGCCCGGACCTGCTTATCATCGCTGTGATCACAGACCACGGGGATGCCTATGCCGCCCGCCTCTTTAATCAGTTTGGCAGTGTGCTGGATGGTCCCTGGCGCCGGCTCCCTGCTCATGCTGGCCGTGCGACCGGTGACATATACGGTCGCCCCTGTTGCCCCCAGGGCAAGAGCAATGCCTTTGCCCACGCCACGGCTCGCGCCGGTGACAACAACGACGCGTTCCCGCTCCTGATGCTCGTGTCCGGCGGTCTGCATTCAGCCCTTTATCGGCACATATCGCGCGGTTTCGGGGGTGACATAGCTGACATCCCATTCCGGCTCATGCTCCTTGAGCCAGTCCGGCATGTCGTGAATGAAGGTAAAGGCGGCAAAGGCGGCGCCCCATACCCGCGGACGCCAGTTGCCATCAACCTGGTCGCAGTCGGCGCCATACTCCACTTCGCCTCCGGCCGGCGACGGCATATAGAGGAACAGTTCGGAACTGACCCGGTGGCGGCCAAAGCCCCAGCCGTTGTCGCCGTAACCCTTGCGGGTCATATAGTTCTTGCCGGCCATGATCTCGTCCAGGTCCTCGACCCCGAAGTTGACATGGTGGAACCGGAACTTGCCGTCAAAGCCGAACAGCACCTGGTCCGCATCGGCCAGCATGATGTTATGGTGGTTGGTGGAGCGGCCGGCGCGGATATAGATGCCGACCCCCTTCTGGATGTCGCTCATCCTGAAGCCGAGCCGCTGGCTGTAAAAGTCAAAGGCCTCATTCACATCGAGGAAAGTCCACACACAGTGGCTGATGGTTTTCGGGATCGCCCGGCTCAGCCATTTGCGCGGCACATTCATGCGGTTGATGATCCCCGGCGCATTGGTCGGCGCCGGACAGCAGGTATAGGGCAGCGGCTGGAACACCCTGAGGCCGATCGCCTGGCCGAACGAGGTGACAAAATGGGCCGTGCCGGTCTCGTCGATGGTCACCTCGTGGTCCCGGGACAGGTCGGCCACCAGGCCGTCCAGGTCCTGCTGGCGCGGCACCGCCCAGATACATTCCTGGACCCCCGGCCCCATCAGCTCGCTTTTCGGCACCCGGTCATCGCCCAGCGGGTAGACCCGGATCTGCTGGCCGCTGATCACGCTGAACAGCGCATGATCGCTGCCGCTCTCCAGCCTGCTGAGCCCGTAGTCCTCGAAAAACTCAACGCAGGTGTCAAAATCCTCAACGCCGTAAATAATTTCTGCTATCCCGGTAATCGGCACGGTAGATCTCCCTTGTTTCAAAGTTGCTCTGAACCCTGATCACACAACAAACGCCGCCAATCCCATGCCTGGCAGCCTCCTTCTATATTTTGAATAGACTAGGGGAAGATAAAAAGACTTGTAAAATCGTTCTTACTTATCGGACATATACGGAACAGTTATGCGTCGGTGCCGGCGTTGCTGACCGGCCTGTACCGCCGCATGCCATTGTCCGGGCCCAGGCGCAGATTACCGAATGAGCTGGGATGTTCTCACCGATTACCTGCACCTGGTTACGGACGACGTACAAAGACTTGTCCAACGACTCCCTGCCGTCATGTCTCTGACAGCAGCAATTCGTTGCCTCAAACCGCTAAAGCAGCGGGTTTGTAATCTCGCCACCAAGAGCACAAAGACCCCAGATGGAATAATTCATGTCACCGGCGAACAGAATGTGACTGCCGCCCGCATGAGCGTCGCGGAAAATCCGCTGGATGGGATAGTTGTCATAAATGCCGTTGGCGCCGGCAAGGGTATGCAGCATGTCCACGGCCTCGGTACAGAGCTGAACGCCATAGGAGACATTCCGCTTGGAACGCAGCTTCCGCTCCTGGTCCGGCACTTCACCCCGGTTAGCCAGCTCCTGGCCCTCAATCATATCACCGCGAATAAGCTGCCTTGCGGCATCGATTCTCGCGCCGGCGGCCCCGATACGCATCTGGATCGCCTGAATATCACGCAATTTGGCACCTGAGGTTACAGCACTGCGCTGCTTGATGGACTCGGTGGTCAGCTCCAGCGCCGCCTGCGCATTGCCAACCACTGCAGAAGAAATCACATGGCCGGACAGCATGGAAAGCGCCACCTTGTAACACGGGCCCGGGTTTGAAGCCACACCGGGGAAATTGTCTCCGCCGACCAAGGCGTTCATGCTGATGACCATATGCTCAGGCACAAAGATATCCTTCGCCTCCACTGTCATACTGCCGGTGGAGCGCATGCCCAGCACCTGCCAGTCATCAATAACCTCATACTGTGACTCGGGGATCACGATCAGGATATAGTCCAGCACCTTGTCGCCGTCGCGCACCGTTGCCGCCAGCATGTTCCAGGTGGAGACATGCACCCCGCTCGAGAAATTCCAGCGGCCGCTGACCTGGTAACCACCGTCAACCGGGGTCGCCTGCCCCTGGGCCGGGATCACACCGGAAGCGATACCCGCGTCCGGATCCTGGCCCCAGACTTCCTGCTGCGCTTTATCGTCCCAGAGTGCCAGCATCCAGTGGTGGATCAACAGGTTGGATGCCGTCCAGGCCGTGGATGCACAACCGCGACCAAGTTCGTAGCAGATATCGAATACGGAGACGAAATCCAGCTCCATCCCGCCGTAGCGCTTGGGCTGCAGGGCACGAAGCACACCGGACTCATGCAGTTCCGCCATGGTTTCCGGCAGAACGATGCGCTCTTGCTCAGCACGCGGCGCGCGTTCGCGCAGGGCGGGCACCATATCGGCAGCGCGTTTTACGGCTTCGTCGTAGCTTACATCAGCAAAGGAACGTGAACTCATTCGCTCTCTCCCCGATTAGCTGAAGTACATCTGCATTTATCGAACTGGTGTAGCTCAATCATATTGCCGCAGGGGTCGTGGACGAACACCTGCTGCAGTTCCCCTGCATTTGCGGTGTAATACTCAACCCCCATCCGGTCCAGTTCCTCTCTGGCTTCGATGACATTTTCCACGGCCAGCGCCACATGAGGCGTTGCCGGATCCTGTCCGGGCCCCTTGGCTACGGGCGACGGCAGTTCCCCTCCCATAAGATGGATTTGCCCGGAACCACCCGTGTTCATCCACCAGCCCGGGATAATATTGGGGCGACTCTTGTCATGGTTCATTCCCAGGACGTTGGTATAGAAATCAAAAACGTCATCCAGGGACTCGCCATTATCACCCACCCGCACACCGTGGTGATGAATCCCAACAATTTTGAGTGCCATTTTATTTGTTCTCCTCTGCTACACGACCGGACCCGGTTCACATAATATTGTGTTCAGCGCAACCTGTTTTCAGGCCGGTCGATCCGACATTCCTCTCTTCATTTTCCCATTCAGGGTATCGGATGGCCGGAAGCCTTGTAAAATCGATCTTAATTATCGGACCCATCAGGGCGGCTTATGCAGATTTACCAGGGGTTATTTGTCGAAAGGCCAGGGCTGAGAGGCGAGCTGACCAGAATGCTGTGCAACATAACTCTGTTTGATGAGACAAATAATTAAGATCGATTTTACAAGACTTCGTCCCTTCCTTTACTTTCGGTAGTATTCATACGTCTGATACCAGACCGACTGCCCGACTGCAGAGGCGCTTTGAAGCGCTGCTGTCAGGCGGTCTTGTTGCATATAAGGAAGGTAAAAAAGCAATGCAGGATAACAGGGTGGCGGTCTATGAGGCTCTTGCTACAGATATCAAAGAGCTTGGTGTCGAATGCGTCTTCGGACTGATGAGTGACGATACTGCCCAACTTATTGCCATGATCGATTCCGTCGGCGTACGTTTCTATGGCGCCCGCCACGAAAACAATGCAATCTCCATGGCGGAAGGCTATGCGGCAGCGACAGGACGCCTGGCCATTGTCATCATCGGGCGCGGCCCCGGCACCACCAACAGCATGAACGGCGCCAACTATGCCAACCGTACCGGTTCACCGGTTCTGATGATCTATGGCGATGCCCCCAATGTGGATAAAGCGCCCAATTCCGTGGGGCCGGACCGCAAGAGCCTGGACACCATGGCCCTGCTCCATGCGGCCGGGATCAAAACCTTCCGGGCCAATGATGCCACCACCGCGCGCCGCACCTTCGTACAGGCCGCCGCCGCCGCGCACAGCGGCGCCGTTGCCTATCTGTTGCCTTCCAACGTACAGCAGGCCCAGGTAGATCCGGTCGCCACGGCACCGGGAACCATTGAGCCGGTTCCCTATACACCCCAGCCGGCCCGCGACAGCGCCCTTAAAGTGGCCGTTTCGCTGATTGAAAAAAGCCGCAAGCCGCTGATCATCGCCGGCATCGGCGCCTATGCCGCCGGCGCGCGGGAGGAGATTATCCGCCTCGCCGACCATATCGGCGCCGCCCTGGTCACGACCATGAAGGCCAAAGACATGTTCCGCGGCCATCCCTTTAACTGCGGCATCCTCGGGTCCTTCTCCAACGTCGGCGGCCGTCGCCTGATCGAGCAGGCCGACTGCGTCATCGCCATCGGCGCCAGCCTCAACCAGCAGACAACCAGCTTCGCCACCGCCATTCCGGAGGGCCTGCCGGTCATCCATATTGACCGGTCCCGCCCCAGTATCGGGCGCTGGTTCGACGCAGATATCGGCCTGGTTGGCGATGCAAAACTCGTTTCAGAACAGTTAATTAATACCATTCCTTCACGTGACAAATCAGAAATGGAAATGCGGTGCGAGGAAAATGCCCGCTGGCTTGCCGACTTCGACATGAAAGACGACTACGAGGAAATGAGCACGCCGCGCACCATGGACGGCCGCTCCCTCGCCCTCGAGCTTGACAAGCTGTTGCCGGAGGATCGCAACCTGGTCTGGGATTCCGGCAATATGCTGGGAACCGTCCCCTATCTTTCCTGCCCCGGCCCGTCCCATTTCAAACATACCGGCGACACCGCCTCCATCGGCATGGGCTTCGGCACCGCCATGGGATTTGCCGCCGGCACTCCGGAGCGGACCACCGTTCTGCTGATGGGCGACGGCAGCTTCCTGATGAACATGGGTGAACTGGAAACGGTCGCCCGCGAATATATCCCCCTCGTTATCATTCTGATGAACGACTGTGCCTATGGCGCCGAGTTGCATTTCCTGCAGGGCCAGGGCATGCCGGTCCAGTTGTCACAATTCCCGGATATCGACTTCGCCCCGGTGGCGGAATCGTTCGGATTTGAAACGGCGACCGTGCGCACACTCGACGAACTCAGGGCTCTGGCCCCCATGCTGGAGAATCCTGACGGGCCGATTTTCCTCGATTGTAAAATCAATGCGTCCGTGGTTGCCGCTTTCATGCACGAAGGCCCGGCTCATAACGCAAAGAAATAACCTGTAGAGCTGGAGTATAAAATGACAACAACCAAAGATTTTGACGGCCGGGAACTCAGAAATGTCCTTGGGCGCTTCTACACCGGCGTGACGGTTGTAACCAGCGTTGCACGGGATGGCACGGCCTGCGGCGTGACTGCCAATAGCTTTACCTCGGTCTCGCTGGAACCGCCGCTGGTCCTGTGGAACCAGGCGCTGACCTCCCAAAGCCATCCGGTCTATTGCGAGGCGGACCGCTTTGTCATCAATATTCTTGCTGAAGACCAGGTCGACGTCTCGCAGCGCTTTGCCCGCCCCGGCGAGGACAAGTTCAATAGTATCGCCACCTCCCGGGGCCTGGGCGGCGTCCCGGTTATCGACGGCTGCTGCGCAGTACTGGAATGCCGCAAGGTTGCCACCCACGAAGGCGGCGACCATGCCATTTTCATTGGCCAGGTCGAGCATATCATCAGCAGCGACCGCAGCCCGCTGCTTTTCGGTGACGGAAAATATATGAAAGCCCTGCCCCTCGAGCCGAACGGCCAGAGGTGATACTCAGCAATAGCGGGGCTTCGCCTTTTTCTGGGATTCCCGGGCCACTTCAACGACCAGTTCGCGGAACCAGGTATGTCCCGGATCCGCATCACTACGGGAATGCCAAACCAGAAACTCCCCAATCGCCGGGATGTCAAACGGCGGTTTAATCGTCTTCACATACTTGCGCAGATGGTCGTTAATCAGCAGCGCCGGAACCACAGCAACACAGTCGGAGTTCATGACGCAGGTGATGGCCAGTTCGAAGCTGGGCACACTCAGGGTCGGCCTGGGCCGAAGGCTCTGATGGTCCAGGGTGCTTTCCACAAAACTTGAGAGGATCCGGGCCAGCCGGGTTTCGATATAGGGCAGGCTGCAGAATTCCTCGTAGGTCAGCTGTTCCGTTACCTGGTCGTTATCGATAGCGGCGATCAGGACCCACTCATCAGAAAAGGCATGGGTGTAACTGAATTCCTCGATGGACGAACTGGGATTGATCAGCTTGGTCTGCTGGAAGGTAATCGCGCAGTCAATGTTCCCGGTCTCCACCCTGGACAGGGTTTCGGAGCTGATTTCCTCCATGATGCAGGAAATGCCGGGATAGGAGTTGGCAATCTTTTCCACCAGCCCTGCCATCAACACTTCCGCCGCATAGGAAGACATGGCGATCCGGAAAGTTCTTTCGGTCACGGTTGGGTCGAATTCGGCGCCGCTGAGGATGGTGGACTCAATCTGGATCAGCAATTCCTTGACCGGCTTGACCATCGCCTGGGCCCGGGGAGTGAGCACGAATTCCCGCCCGACTTTTTCCAGGATTTCATCGCCGGTGTGCTGGCGCAACTTGGCCAGGGCGGCACTGACGGCAGGCTGGGAAACATGCACCCGTTCCGCTGCCTTGGTGACGCTTTGCTCTTCCAGCAAGGCGTCGAGAATAACAATCAGATTTAGATCAAGACCCTTGAAATGCAAACTTATATCCCCTTGCCAACACTTCGAAAACTGATAGTGGCGTCATTTATTTGTTAATCTCCGGCCCCTGCCAAATCAGGAACCGCACTCAATCTATACCATCCCGTCCGGAAGTTCCACAAAGATCGGTCCGCCACAACAATGACGGACCTGCCATCTCAGGCGTCAGGAATCTGCCGCTCCTCCACGACGGAGAGACCATAGCCTTCCAGTCCCACCATGGTGTGATGGCTGTTGGTCAGCAGCACCATATCACTGATCCCAAGGTCGGCCAGGATCTGGGCGCCGATCCCGTAGCCGCGGATCTGCATATCTTCAGATTCGGATTCAATGGCCTGCTGCAGGCTACTCTGGCTAATGGAGGTAAAAATAACGATGACACCGGACCCCTCCTTGCCGATTTCTGCCATGGCCCGCTGAAGCAGGCGCTTGCGCGGCCCCGGCTGTCCCAGCAGGTCGGTAAAAATGGAAGTCCCGTGCATCCTGACCAGGGTGGGCTGGTCCGGGCTGATTTCACCCTTTTGCAACACCGGGGTCTCGCTGCCGTCGATGGTGTTGCGATAAACACTCAGCGTCCAGTCTCCACCATAGTCGGATTGAAACGGCCGGCTGGAAACCCGTTCCACATGATGGTCATTGAGGCGCCGATAGGCAATCAGGTCCCGGATGGCGCCGATTTTCATATTATGGAACTGGGCAAAAGCCACCAGGTCATCCATCCGCGCCATGGTGCCGTCATCATTCATGATTTCACAAATCACGCCTGACGGATTGAGGCCGGCAAGCCGGGAAACATCAACGGCAGCTTCCGTGTGTCCGGCACGGACCAAAACCCCGCCCTCACGCGCCACCAGCGGGAAGACATGTCCCGGGGTGGCGATTGTTTCCGGACCGTTGGCGGCGTCAATGGCGACAGAAATGGTACGGGCCCGGTCTGCCGCCGAAATACCGGTGGTCACCCCGCTGCTGGCCTCGATCGAGACCGTGAACGCGGTCTCGAAAGACGAACTGTTTTTGCGCTCCATCGGATTGAGGCCGAGCTGGTCGGCCCGTTTTTTGGTCATCGCCAGGCAAATCAGGCCGCGCCCGTGTTTGGCCATGAAATTAATGGCATCGGGGGTCACCATTTGCCCGGGGATCACCAGGTCGCCTTCATTCTCCCGATCCTCATCATCGACAAGGATGAACATCCGGCCGTTGCGGGCCTCCTCGATAATTTCCAGAGGAGTCGATAAAAAGTCATGCGACATACGCAAGCTCCTGTTATTCGTTCAATAAGCCATGTGCCAGGAGACGAATACAATTCGACCTTGTCACGCCTGTCGCCAGGCATCTTCTGCACACTTCTGCTCTCCCCTTATTTAGCCTTTGGTCAGAGACCAGGCTCAAGCGGCGGGTTTCAGTTCGGCGAAGCCGCAGCCGGTAATCCAGGTCGGGATCGGCTCATAGGCGATGGTCTCGGCCGTGGTGCCGGCCGGCAGGGCGCCCATGGCGCAGAGCCAGTTCTTGATCTCCAGCGCGCCGTTGCCGGCGCTCTCCAGGATCACCTCGTCCGGCAGGGCGATCAGGCCGTCAATGTCGCCCGCTTCCACCATCGCCAGCACCTTGCGGTCAAACTCCTCATTGACAAAACCCATGCCCGGACTGCCGACCCAGTGGCTGATGCCGCCGGTGCCGAACACCACAACCCGCTCGACGCCGTCCCAGCTCTCGACCGCCCGGCCGATGCTCTGGCCGATCTCAAAGGCCCGGCGGCTCCGGATCAGCGGCGCCACCACACAGTTCAGGTAAACCGGGATCGCCTTGACGCCCAGCCGTTTCAGCGACATGTGATAGGGAATGGCCACCGAATGGTCCACATCAAGCGACTTGGCAAAGGCCCAGTCGACACCTTCCCGATACCCCGTCTCCAGGATATGCTGCGCCAGTTCCTCGTTGTTGGGGATCGCATCGCCGGTCAGGCCCAGGGTCTGGGCATGGGCGGAAACCCCCACATCGCCGGTCGCAATCAGGCAGTTGGGGATGCAGCGCGGACCGAAATTCTCATAGTGATCGTCGCCGACGATAATCACCGTATCCGCCTCAAGCTCTTCAACCCGTTTGGAAATATGCGCAAAGGCCTTGTCCGAAGCCTCTTTCTGCCAGGGTTCTTCACCATAGCCGCCCGTCGGGATCGACGGCACATGCGGCATCAGGAAACCACCTACCAACTCTGCCATTGTCTCTCTCTTTCTCTTGTTGCCTGCCCTATCCGGTTATCTGCCCGGCCCGCGGCTTAAGCCGCCGGCGCGTTGACGATGTCAAAATAATCATGCAGCCGTTCCGGGCCGTAAATGGTCTGGAACGCCATCAGCACCAGAAGGCTGTTGACCCCGTGGTCAATCAGACCCATCACATCGACCGAGACCAGAAGCTCCCGCTCCTTGTCCGTCACACGGTAATCCGCCGCATAGGACGCTGCATCCGAGCGGAAGCTGTCCGCATCCCCAGGATGAAGATACAACTGCCACAAAGCCGCTTCCAACGCATTAACACTCATAATAACCTCCCATTTTTTATGGTTAGGTGCACACTATTGAGTCTGCTCCAGCATCTGGGCCATCAGGGCCTGCAATGCTTCCGGTCCCTTGGCGAACAGGTTGTGCTCCTCTGTTTCCGCTGCCCATTTTGCCGGATCGATAACCACCCGGTTCAGGAACAGGGCGATTTCAGAGACCATCGGGCCGGTCATGCCCGGTTCCTCGATGAACTCGTGGATGGCATTGGCGACCATATGCAGTTCGGCCGTGACACCCAGGTCATTGAGCTTTTCATACAGGCGCAGGCTGGCCACCGGGTCGATCAGCCAGTCTTTCGTGCCGTGCAGGACAAAGGTCGGCGGGAAGCCCTCGCTGACCTGATAGTAAGGGCTGGCCGCCTTGACCACATCGTCACTGGCATCCGAGCCAAGCAGCATGGCCGCATTGAACTTGCCTTTTTCCGGCACTTCGGAAACCGTCAGTTCGCTGGCGGAGAAGAGTGACAGCACTGCCGCAACCTTGGACTCTTTGTTGAGCTCAGCCGCTGCCATCAGCGCAAGGTGCCCTCCGGCGGAGGCGCCGGCAACAACAATACGGTCCGCATCAATACCGAGGTCTGTGGCGTTATCGGCAACCCAGCGCACGGCTGTTGTCACGTCCTCGAGCTGGGCCGGCCAGGCCGCTTCGCGAACCAGGCGATATTCCACCGCAACAGCAAGGAACCCCTGGGCGGCAAACTGGCTTGCCAGCGGCGTCATCATGCCCTTTTCACCCAAAATCCAGCCCCCGCCGTGGATCAGCACCACAGCCGTTTTGGTCGGCACACTGCCGCCCTCGGGCTTGTAGAGGTCAACCTTGAGGTCACGACCGTTCACGGAGTGATAGACAACATCTTTTTCAACAGACATGCGCTTTCCTTCGTCTAATGTTGAATAACCAGCGCCGACAATCACAGGGAATGTCGACGCTGGAGTTTACAATCTGGCCCAGCGGCTTATTTAAGCAGAGGAATAACTTCCTCACCATACAGTTTCCAGGACATGGCCAGCTCTTCCAGAGACTGATGACCGGCAAAAACCACCTGGAAGTGACCTGCACCACTGCGCTCGCACTGGTCCTTGATCTGCTCGGCTACTTCCTTCGGTGAACCGCTGATAAACTCGTCGTCACCGAAAGCGTATCCGTGGGCACCATCGGAGTCCAGCGCCTTGCGGCCCGGGGCAATCACGCGCTTGTCAAAGGCGGCAACCATATCGACAAAGGCGTCTTTGTAACCCTCGGCTTTTTCACTCGGCACCGAAGTCGCATCAATGATGACCTGACGGCGCAGACCCAGCTGATCCGGGCCGGCTTCAAGGCCGGCTTCAGCAGCCGCTTCCTTGTAGTTATCAAAGACTTCCTTCACCTTGTCAGTAGAGATAAAGCCGGTGGCAATTTTGGAACCGCGTTTTGCCGCTTTGCGGGCGGACTCGACGCTGATCACAGTGGTCCATTTCGGCGGCTCGGGCTTCTGTGCGAACGGCGGAACGACCGGCAGGTTTTCAATATTCCAATATTCACCTTTGTGGTTGATCACCCCGTTTTTCAGAGCCTGGTCAATGACCTGGATGGATTCTTCGTAGCGGGCGCGACCTTCAGCCGGAGACATACCAACCATGGCCAGTTCGGCGGGAATACCGGCTGAGGTACCGATTTCCAGACGACCGCCGGTCAGGTTGTCGAGCATGGCGAACTCCTCCACCAGACGCCAGGGGGTGTGATAGGGCAGCACATTGCCCATCACGCCGAGACGGAGGCTCTTGGTCCGCTGGGCGATCGCCGGCAACAGGATGTTCGGAGACGGGCTGTAGCCGCCGCCGAAATGATGCTCACTCAACAGCAGACCATCAAATCCCAGAGCTTCGGCGCTTACCCAAAGGTCCATGTAAAAGTTCCAGTAATCCTGCTCCAGTTTCGGATCGATCTCGGCGGCACCTTCGCCTCCATGAGCATGGGGATTGGGAAAAAACTCGAAAGCCCATGACTTAACCATATTCTTGCTCCTGCTTTTAAAATATTCGTATAAATTCGGCGTATGCGATCAGGCCGCAATCGGCTCTTCGCCTGCCAGCTTGGTGCGGTGCAGTTCGCGGCCGCTGTCCATCGGATAGGGCATGGCGCGGTGAAGGGTGCCCGTATTGTCCCACATCACCATATCGCCCACTGACCATTCGTGGCTGTAGTGATAAGGCTCGCTGGTCGCCCATTCCCGCAGTCCGTTGAGGATCAGGGCGCTCTCATTGTGATCGACGCCAACAACATGGTGGGCGGTACAGCCCAGCACCAGGGATTTACGACCGGATGTATGAGTCCACACCAGCGGCAGCTCCTTCTCGCCCAGTTCAATCCACTGCTTGAGCTTTTCCTGGTTCGGCTCCGGCTCGTAGTAGAGCAGAGAGTTCCAGGTGGAATGCATAACCTTCAGGTCTTTGATCCGCTCTTTCTCTTCCTCGGGAAGATCTTCGTAGGCGGCGTAGCAGTTGGCGAATTCGGTGTTGCCTCCGCTCGGCGGCAGCACCTTGGAGCTCAACAGGGACGCCAGGATCGGCATCGGTTGAATGGTACCGTCAAAGTGCCAGTAAAAGGCGCCTTTCAGATAATCCACCCCAGAGGAAACTTTGGGATCCAGTGAAATTGGAAACACCTCTTCACCGCTACGCTCCTTGGCAACAGTCCCCAGTGTCCTGGTGAAGGCAAGCTGCTCTTCGTCGTTAAAGTTGATCTTCGGGAATACCAGCACACCGCGCTGTTCCAGCAGGTCCCTGATCTCGGCGGAAAACTCACCGCTCAGCAGCTCTTCCTTGCTGTTAAGAATCCTTGATCCGATTTTCGGCTTGATGTCTTCGGCCTTGAGAACGCCTGTCATAACCTTATCTCCCAAAATAAACTTAGAAATCTTGTGTTTGTTTCGCTTCGGCGAAACCGTTCAGGACGTCAGTGCCGGCAACTAGTTTTTTTGCTGCAACACTGACTTTGTTCCACCTGCATCCATATATTTAGTCAACCTTATCGGATGCCGGGAAACATTGTAAAATCATTATTCCTTATCGGATGTATCGGCTTGAGTTATGTGACACAACCCCCGCATTTCTGCCCTTTCCAGGGGTTGTCCGCAGAGAATTTCTACCTCCTCTGAACGTCTGCATAACCGACATAAATCCGGCCAAAAGAAAAAACGGAAGGCGCCTGGGAAAACGCGCCTTCCGTCCAGAGATCAGCTCCGGCAGACCGGAGCTATTTTCTGTAGGACTAGTTGATGTCTACGGTCAGGCGGAGCCAGACACTGCGGCCGCGGGACGTGAAGCAGGCTGTTTCTGCCTGTCCACCCGGACCGCCCATCACGGTACCGGTTCCGGCAAAGGCCGCATCCTGACCGAACAACAGGCTGTCGGCATAGCCGGCAGGGGCACAGTTACCATAGACATATTCGTCAGTCAGGTTGTCGCCGATAAGCTCTACTCTCCAGCCGCCTTCGTTGCTGCTAAGACCGACATTGGCGCTCAGCTTGACGTAGCTGTCCTGGTAGGCATCAGCATAGTTGGTGCTGGAGGCCGAATAGGAGTCTGAATAACTCAGGTTACCCGCCAGGTTCAGGGTCAGATCATTTGACACATCGGTCATATAGTCAAAGCCGGCATTGGCCATCCATTTCGGAGCGCGCAGCAGCGGCTCGCCGGTCAGGTCCTGGTTGTCGCCGATACCATCACCATTGACATCAATATTACATCCCTGGGCCTGGGTCTGGCCGGTGTAACACTGGGCATTGTCAAAGTCTGTATATTTCGCTGTGTTCCAGTTTGCAGAAGCATACAGGGTCAAGCCATCGACATTCGGCACGGCATAGGTCAGATCCACATCGACACCGTAGATTTCAGAGGACGCGGCGTTAACTGTGCGCACAGCCACTGTACCATTCACCGGATCGAAGATGCGTGTCTCAACCTGCATATCTTCATACTCATAGTAATAACCGGAAGCATTGAGCATCAGGGCGCCGTCCGCCAGCAGGGCCTTCACACCAAGTTCGCCGCCTCTGACCATTTCATCGTCAAATGCTTTGTCATCACCGTCATTGGCGCCGCCGCCCACGTCAAAGGAACCGGACTTGTAGGCGCGTTTGAAGTTACCATAGATGGTCAACTCATCCGTCGGCGTGTAGGTGATGGACAGTTCAGGTGACCAGTTGGAAGAACTGAGTGACGGACGCGCCAGGTCAACAGGCAATGCCGGGCCGAGGTTGAACCGCTCCAGCAGCCTGTTCATTACGCTGTGATCGCGCTGTTCGTCAGTCCAGCGCACACCGGCGCCGATTTCCAGTTCCGGCGTGATTTCATACAACACCTGACCGAAGAAAGAGATTGTTTCGGAATCGATGTGATGATCCGCCCAGGCAAGGGCCGGCGGCCACGGAGTTGCTTCACCAAGTGCTGCGAACAGTGCAGGCCAGGCCTGGTTGGCCGGCAGGCTGGACAGGAAGTCCGTATCGCCCTTCTGATAGAAGGCGCCCAGCATAAAGTTAAACGCTCCGGCGTAATCTGAAGTCAGGCGCAGTTCCTGGGTAAAGTCCTTGCGGTCCATTTTACCTTGAATGGCGAACGGGGTGCCAAGAGACGTCGTAATGGACCCGTTGAACATGGAGGCCTGATCAACATCATAGAAACCGGTGACTGATGTCAAACCGAGTTCGTCATTAATGTCATAGCTCATTTCAAGAGAACCGAAGAACTGCTGAATGTCTGCAAACGGAATACCGTCATTGTAAATGCCCGGGAAATAATCCGGATCCATGTAAATCAGGTTTTGGGTTTCATCAACATCACATGTTTCTCCGCCGATGAAAGTCAGGCCGGGAATAAAGCTGAAGAAGGTATCCGTTCCTTCCGGACAGGAAACAAGCTGCGGCTCGGATCCAAAACCCTGGATTTCCGTATCTGAGAAGTTCAGTTTCAGGCGGGCTTTGAAATTGTCAGTCGGCGTCCAGACTGCTGTACCACGAACCAGAACCTGCTCGCGGTTCGGAAACTCGTCATAGACAACCGGCGCGGCGCCAAGGGCACCAAAGGCTGAGTTGCCCACTTCGGCGTCATTCTTGAAATAGCCGTCCATTTTGGAATACTGACCGGCAATCCTCAGGCCGAGGGTATCGGTAACGGGACCGGAAATCACGATCTCGCCCATCCGTTCCTGAGCCTCAAACTCATAACCGGTGCGCAGTTTCACTTCGAACTCATCGCTCGGGTCTGCGGTCCGGACAGAGATCACGCCGGCCGGGGCCGCCTTGCCGAAAAACAGCGCCTGCGGGCCTTTCATCACTTCAACCTGGGCCATATCCAGCGTCGCCATTTCAAAGGCGAGACCCTGGGTAAACTGCATGCCGTCAATCACAAAGGCAATAGACTGGTCAATGGCCGGGTTGTTGGTGCCGGTACCGATACCGCGCATGGACACCAGCACGCCGGATGCGGTCGGACCGTTACTGAAGTTCAGGCCCGGTGTTTTGTCGGCGACACCGGCAACATCGCTAATGGCATACTGGTCCAGCGTTTCACCACCGAGCACGGAGGTGGTCACCGGCACTTTCATAATGGATTCTTCACGCTTACGCGCTGTAACGGTGATCTCTTCGAGCACCATCGTATCATTTGCGAATGCAGGTGCGACCCATGTTGCCGACCCTGCTGCGATCGCTACTGTAAGTAGCCCCGTGGAAAGTTTTCTAGTCATATACTACTCCCGTTTACTCCCTTGGTGTCATGAAATGAGTTGCGCTGAAATTATTCAGTCGCAGAAGATCAACGAGACACCAGCACGTTAATCCTTTGCATCTGAAGCAAAATAAATCTTCAGATGTCTGCAATTTAAATTGTAGTGATGATTACTCGACGTACCCCATTTTCAGGCATGCCGGATTGAAATCCAGGAACGGCTCGCCCGCGCTCGCACGCTGCAGCCAGTTAGGATCATTCAGAAGAGCACGACCAATGGCGAGGAAATCGAATTCGCCAGCCGCATATCGCTCCATAATTTCGTCAACATTATCAACAACCTGCGGCGGTGTCAGAGCTGACTCATGGCGTTCCCGGCGCACGCCGGTCCCGCCGACCATCACGACCGGCTTATCGATCAGTTTTTTCGTCCATCCGGAAATATTGAGATCCGATCCTTCATACACCGGATCACGGAAATCACGGGCGCTTGCCTCAAAAATATCGACCCCTGCTTCTGCCAGCAGGTCCAGGATGCCCTTAAGCTCATCGGAATTCTTGGTCAGCATGGCATCCACATCATGGTGGGTCCATTGCGAGAAACGGAAGGAAATCAGCGTGTCGTCACCAACCGCCTTGCGAACGGCTTTGACCACTTCCACGGCAAAACGCATGCGCCCTACGTGGTCGCCGCCCCAGTCATCGGTCCGCTGGTTGGTCTCTTCCCGCATAAAATTATCAATCAGATAGCCGTGGCCGCCATGCAGGGCAATACCGTCAAAGCCAACCGACTTGGCGTTGGCTGCGGCATCGCCGAAGGCCTTGATCACCGCCCAGATTTCGTCCTCGGTCATGGCTTTCCCGGGACAGTTCATCACCGCCGCCTTTTCCTCAGGCAGCGCAGCGATCTGCTCCGGTGTCCCCCAGATTCCGCTCGGGCTGGAAATATGAATATCGGACCAGCTCTGGCCCTTGGCCGGCGAGCGCTGAATGCCAAGATGCATCAGCTGCGGAAAGATCAGCCCCCCGGCGGCATGGACTTCATCGACCACCCGGCGCCAGCCCTCCAGCGGGGCCTCGCCGAACATGACCGGCCAGCCGGTTTTCTTGTCATCACCACCTTCGAGATCGAATTTTCCCATGGTGCCCTTGTCTTCAATGAAGACGGATTCAGTAAAAATAGCCCCAACGCCACCCGCGGCCCGGCGCGCATAATAGGCGGCGACCTCCGCACTCGGCACGCCATTCGGAGAGGCGCCACGAGTCATCGGCGACATGATCACGCGATTGGGAAATTTTGTGCCCCGGATAGTTACAGACTCAAGAAGGGCTTCAATGCGGGAAGATGAAGACATTAATATCTCTTTCCTACCGTTACCGGTCTTATTTATTTACTGAGTGTCGCCACAAGGGTGGCAGACAACCGCTCCACTATATTAACACACCAAACCCGCCTGCGTGATAAACTCACAAAAGCGTGTCTGAATGCGGTACGGTGAAAAGATAGCTGGTGGTAATAAAGAATGTAAAATCGTTACTATTTATTAGACACATCCGCACTGCTTATACACTGACAGACACCTGAAGATTCGAAGCCTCGCCTGCATAAAACCTGTTAAACCCCTCCTGCTCGCCGGACTTGTTCCCGCATAATTCCTCCTGATAGGAATGATAACTACCATCGATTTTACACGGCGGTCGCATATTCTATAATACTGTACTTATTTAAGCTAGTTCCTGGAAGCAACAGGTCACAACGAGTGAAATTCGTTGATGAAATTAGTCAACTTCGCAAAAGTCAGGAATGGCTACCTTAGCCAATGAAACAGAACCTAGAAAAAGAAGTCATTCTCCCCTATGTAACGGTGCGCCTTGCCACCATCAGCTGGCAAGGTATCGGTGAACGCCCGCATTTTCCCGGATACTCACTGTGTCAACGGTTGTCTGACAACCACTCCCCGCTGCGTATCGGAAATCTGGCAACACCTGAAATGTTGCCGCGGGTCCGTTCAGTAGGCTTTCTCCCGGCCGGACGTTCTGTTTTCCTCTATCCGCTGGAATCCGACCTGCGTGTCCTTTACTGCTTTTATGATGCCGACTATGTGGAACGCGTGACACAAATTTCGAAGGACAAATGGGAGCGATATGCCACGTCCCTGGCAGCTCTCAGGAACCAGCGGATCGAAGTTCTTATGCAGGAGATCCATGCCGAACTGGAAAAACCAGGTTACGGCCGGGAACTCCTCATTGAGTCCGTAACCAACATGATGCTGGTGGAACTTGCCCGGTATGTCCGAAAACTGGAAAAAAAGGGCTCAGGAAAAGGCGAGTCCCAGCCGCTTGCCTCCTGGCAATTGCGCCGCATTGAGGAACGCATTCAGGCTTCCATTGAACTTGGATACCCCAGCCTTGGCGATCTTGCCGGCATCTGCGGGATCAGCAAGGAACATCTCGCCCGCTCTTTCAAGGCGACCACGGGCTGGCAGATTCATAAGTATATTTCCTCAGAACGCATCAGTACCGCGAAAACCATGCTGGCGCGAAATGACGTCAGTTGCGAAGAGGTGTCGAGCCGGCTCGGCTTCAAAAGCCCCGCCTATTTCTCAACAGCCTTTCGCCGCATTGCCGGCAAAACGCCAACAGAATTTCGCAAACAAATACGTGAAAACCAGACTGGCGATTTAATGTAGAGAGGTGAGAATATTTCGATTTTTACGAACCTTGCATCCGGATCGAACAAGGGGATTTTTTAGCAGAATACAGCCTTTTTTGGAGGATATTTTCGTTTTTTTGATCACATTCTTTCGTTTTCTTGATGTGAAATAGACGGTCGTCGCCACCCCGTATTTACACGGATAAAGATTGAACATAGGGTGAGTTCAGAAGCAAGTGCGAGGGATATAAAATTACGCACAGGGTAAATCTTTCTAGAACAAAGGAGTCTTCCATGTCGTCAGCTGAAGCAAAGGCCAATGGCGTCTACGCAGATGATAAACGCTTTGAAAAAAGCCTGGGATTGTCAGACCTGGGCTACGATCAGGCAACAATGCAGGTGAGCACCGACCGCTATTCCTCCCGTGAGATTCACGAACAGGAGATTGACAAGATCTGGATGCGCACCTGGCAGGTCGCCGGACGTGTGGATGAACTGCCGGAAACCGGTGACTGGAAGGAATATAAATTCGCCGACCAGTCCTTCATTGTCGTCAAGGGCAAGGATGACAAAATCCGCGGCTTCGTCAACGCCTGCCCGCATCGCGGCAACCCGGTCTGTAGCGGCGCAAAAGGCCATGCCAACGCCCTGGTATGCCCCTTCCACAGATGGTCCTTCAACCTGGAAGGCAACCTGCGCAGTGTCGCCCGGCCGGATCTGGTGGGGCCGATCGACAAGGATAACCTTGGGCTGCCCAAGGTCTCTGTCGACACCTTTGCCGGCTTTATTTTCCTGAACCCGGATCCGGACGCCAAACCGCTGATGGAGTATCTGGGTGAGGAAGCCGCCGAGTACCTCGCCCCCTATCATCTGGAAGACATGATCCCGGTCGGCCTGAATGTTCAGGAGGAACTGGACTGCAACTGGAAAGTCGTCGTCGACGCCTTCCAGGAAGGCTATCACATCCAGGGCATCCATCCGCAGATGGGGGATGTGATCCGGCTTGATCCCAGCAAGGAGCGCTACAACTTTATCGGCGATCACCATCTGGTTGTTTCCCCCTTTGAAGTAAAAACGGACGGCTTCTCCCCGGAACAGGAAGTGGACGGCATCAGGACCCGCCTGCCCGCCACCTATCACGGCGCCAAGGAAGTCATGCCTCACTTCGATAAGCTGGTGGCAGACTATACTAACGCCGACGGCAAGATCGAATTCCCGGAAGGCGTCAGCGGCCATACGCTGCTGCAGAAAGCCACCCGCGAGACCCTGTCCGAGAAAGGCCTGGATGTGAGCGGCCTGAGCGATCATCAGATGACCGACCATTATGGCTGGCTGTTCTTCCCGAACTTCTTCCTGTCCATGCGGGCGGGCGAAGCAACGGCCGTAGTGCCGGTCCCGCATCAGAGCGGCGATCCCAACAAAAGCATCTGGCACGTCGTGCGCTATGCCTGGCTGCCGGAGGAGCAACGGGAAGCAGCGCGAACCGAACTGACCGTGGTCGAGGAACAGGGCAGCTACCCTTACTTCCTGGTCCTGCAGCAGGACTACGACCAGGCGCCGCAGCAACAGCGAGGCCTGCGCAACAAGGGACTGAAGCATATGACCCTGGCGCTTGAGGAAGCCTGTATCGCCAAATTCCACCGGGAGGTGGATAAATATCTGGCGGCCGACTGACATCTTGGGGGGATGCGATGCAAGGGGACTTTTGATAAGTCCCCTTGTCTCGTGAAAGAAACATATAATCTGACAACTACATGCAATCAGGGAGATCAAAATGAGCAACACCCAGATCGAAGATCAGCTGGCCATCCAGGAGCTTATCAGCACATTCTTCGCCGCCGCCATGCGACGCGATAGCGCCAAATGGGGCGATACCTTTGCCGAGGACGGTTCCTGGAAGATCGACATGCTGGATGAACCGGTCGTAGGCCGGGATAAAGTTGTTGCCGTCTATGAAAACCTTATGCAACACATCGAGTTCGTGTCTATCAGTGGTTTTCCTAACGAACTGGCAATCGACGGTGATAAAGCGACCGGCAAGGTGTACAGCCAGGAATTCATCACCCGCAAGAACGGCGATCAGATGACCCTGGTCGGCTGCCACCACGATGAATATGTAAAGAAGGATGGTCGCTGGTATTTCCAGTCACGCCGGTTCGAAACCCTGCGGCGGGCCTGACGGGTTTTACCCTTTGGAAACAGAAAACGCGCCCCAGTAATTTGAGGCGCGTTTTTTTTCAGCTGTGGGAAGGGATTTTATTCCTTGATGCCCATGAACTTGCGGATCATAGCTGACATTTTGTCGTTATAGGGCGGGTTCATCTTGATCAGATTGACCTTGGGCGGATGCGCCACGGCCTTGGGGTTGGAGAAGGTCTTGAACCCGGCATGACCGCCATAGCGGCCCATACCGCTGTGCCCAACCCCGCCGAACGGCAGGTCCTGGGTCAGGGCATGCAGCATGATGTCGTCAAAAGTCACGCCACCGGACCAGGTGTTGCGCAGCAGATATTCCTGCTGCTCCTTGTTACCACCGAGGAAATAAAGCGCCAGCGGCCGTTCCCCGGAATTAACCCTCTCAACCACCGTTTCCAGGGTGTCGTAACTGATGATCGGCAGGACGGGACCGAAAATCTCATCCTTCATCACTTCCGCATCCTGCGGCGGATCAATCACCAAAGCGAGCGGAAACTTCCAAGTCTCGGCAAGTTTCTCAAGGTCATATTCGCCGATCAGGTCGATCTTTGCGCCGCGTTCTGCGGCATCTTTCACCAGGCCGGCCAGTCGATTACGCTGGTTCGGCAGGAAAACGTCGCAGACATCCGGGTTATGGGCATAGTCCGGGAAGAACTCGGCCATTTTGCTTTTCAGGATCTCGACGAATTTATCGCGGTCGCTGTGGTGCACCATGACGTGGTCGATACCCATGCAGGCCTGACCGGCGTTACCCATCTTGTAGTTGACGATTTTCTCTACCGCGACGTCCAGATCAGCCCCTTCGGCAATGATCACCGGCGCCTTGCCGCCCAGCTCCAGGGTCACCGGAGTCAGGTTGTCGGCGGCCGCCCGCATCACGTGGCGGGCCACCGGCGCGCTGCCGGTGAAAATAAGATGGTCAAACGGCAGGGCCGAGAAACGGCTTGCCACATCGACACCGCCCTGCACGACAGTCACCTCGTCAGGATCAAAGACCTCCGCCGTGATGTCCTCCATCAGCTGGGAAGTTGCCGGCGTCAGTTCAGACGGCTTGATCATGGCGCGGTTGCCCGCGGCCAGAACACCGGCCAACGGCCCGTAACCGAGACCGAACGGCAGGTTCCAGGGCGCGACGATCCCGACAACGCCAAGCGGCTGGTAGAAAACATAGGCCTTGGCGCCAAGCAGGTTCATGGGGAAATCGGCCCGACGTTTTTCCGGACGCACCCAGCGATCGACATTCTTGATCGCATGCTTCAGGGCGGCGACGGGAAACATCAGATCCGCCAGCAGCACAGTCAGTTCCGGCCGATGGCCGAAATCCGCCTGCGTTGCTTCCACGATCCGCTTTTCATTCTTCAATGTCGCATCAAGTGCGCGCTGGAGACGGTCCTTGCGCACCGCAAGCTCCGGATAGGGCTCTTTCTCTACGGCGGCACGCTGCAGCGCCAGTTTCTCGTCCAGCATCCGCTGAATTTCATCTGCGGAGGCAGCCGAAGTATTTTGGATTGTTTCGGTAGAGGACATCTGATTTCTCTCCCTCCGGTTGCCTGCACTCACAGGCAACCGGCTGTTAGACTAAAAGTTACGTCCTGTCAGGAAACCACACGACCGCCGTTAACGCCGATGGTCTGGCCGGTGACGTATCCTGTTTCTTCCTTGACCAGCCAGGCAACGGCATTGGCAATATCCTGTGCTTCACCCATCCGGCGAACCGGCAACATCTGGGCAATCTGCTCAACCGTCAGCGGCATCTTGTCTTTAGTCGCTTCGAACATCACGGTTCCGGCGATGGAGGCCGGCGGCACGTTATTCACGGTAATGCCAAGCGGGCCGAGTTCCAGTGCCAGGCTGCGGGTCATGGAAATAACAGCACCCTTTGAGGCAGAATAGTGCGCCATCAGGGCGGTTCCGGACTGGGCGGAAGACGAGGAAATATTCACGATCCGGCCCCATTTGGCGGCCTTCATGTCCGGCAGAATAACCTGGGTCGGGATGAACACACCGCGCGTGTTGATCGCCATCATCCGGTCCCAGTCGTCATCGGTGATTTCTTCGAACGGCACCCAGCCGGTAATCCCTGCATTGTTGACCAGAATAGTGATCGGACCATATTCCGCGCGCAGCTTGTCCGCCGCCGCTATGACTTGGGGACGGTCTGCCACACTGGCCTCGAGCGCAATCGCCTTGCCACCTGCAGCCACGATCTCGTCGGCAACCCTGGAGGCATCATCGATATTGATATCAAGCACGCCAACGGCATAACCTTCGCTGGCGAGACGGCGGCAAATTTCTGCGCCGATACCCGCCGCGGCTCCTGTGACCAGTGCAACTTTTTCACTCATTTATTCACTCCTTTTGGATATAATTCTGATGACCAGAAACGCCTGGCCGCCCTGCAAAAGCTTAGCCAGCTAAGCCTCGATAAAGACTTCCCCGTCCTTCACCTGGACCTCATAGGTCTGCAGCGGCTCTTCGCAGGGGAAATTTGTTGCTTCGCCTGTTTTGGCGTTGAAAGCGCCGCCATGCAGCGGGCATTCAATGGTGTCGCCTTCGAGAAAGCCTTCCGTCAGGATGGCGATGGCGTGCGTGCAAATATTGGAGGTGGCATAATATGTGCCATCGATGTTATAGAGCGCGATAGGCGGCAACTCATCATTCTCAACGGCCATCATTTCGCCGGGCTTAAGCTGCCCTTCGTCACATACTTTTATCAAGCTCATCTTGTTCTTCTTTCCACTTCAATTTTGTTAGGGGTTAAACGCCGGGCATAAATACCCTGATTAAAATTATACCGAAAATACGGCGCACCCTCCCATTCAAATAGCACTCTAAGCGTCTTTCAATATCAGATCCGATCCCCGCCAGCCGATCACCATGGCCGCAGCATTGGTGTTACCGGACACCAGCGTCGGCATTACCGAAGCATCCACAACCCGCAGACCTGAAACACCGCGGACACGGAGCTCGGGATCAACAACCGCCATGTCGTCCTGGCCCATTTTACAGGTCCCGGAAGCATGGAAGACCGAACTGCCGGTTTTCTTGACGACAGACAGGATCTCGTCATCCGATTGCACATCAAGTCCGGGAAGCGTCTCTTCGGCAACAAAGTCCTTCAAGGCAGGTTGCGCGAGCAGTTCACGGATATAGCGCACAATGCTGATCGCGGTCTGGCGATCATTTTCGGTGGCAAAATAATTGGGTTTGATCACCGGCTGATCTGCCGGATCGGCAGACTTGATCATGACGCTGCCCTGGCTTTCCGGACGCAGCTGAAAGCCGTGCATCTGGATGCCATGCCACGGCTCGAAGGCAAATTTTGCTTCCTCCCCGCCCTGTACCAGGGAGAAGGGAGCGAAAACAATTTCCGCATCCGGCCGGTCAAGACCGGGCCGGGTTTTGGCAAAACCGATCACCTCGTGAGAACTGGTCGACATCAGCCCTCTTTTGAACAGGAAATACTGCAATGCATTGACCAGCAGCCGGAAACCGCCGAACTGAAAATTCGTACTGGCGGGCACCTGGAGCTTTTGCTGGACAATATTCATCCAGTGTTCGCGCAGGTTCTGCCCGACGCCGGGGCTGTCCTGGATCACATCAATGCCCAGTCCGCGCAGATGATCCGCCGACCCGATCCCGGATAGCTGCAACAGCTGTGGCGACTGCAGCGATCCGGCCGAAAGAATGACTTCCTTCCCGGCTTTATAGTCGATGCTCTGGTCTCCCTGGCGACAACGAATGCCAACCGCCCGGGTTCCCTCGAACAGAATTTTTTCGACAAAGACCCTGGTCTCGACAATCAGGTTTTTGCGCTTTTTGGCCGGATGCAGGAAAGCGCTTGAGGCGCTTACACGGACGCCGTCCTTGATCGTGCGCATGGTATAACCGATACCTTCCTGGTCGAGGCCATTGGTATCTTCCCTGCGCTTGAGGCCCAAGGATACACCCGCATCAATCATTGCCTCGCTGAGCGGAGACCGGTCCGGATGCGGCGAAATATGCAACGGGCCGCCAACGCCGCGCACCCCGTCCGCACCGAGGGAATTATCCTCCATCTGCTTGTAGCATTCACCGATGACATCCCAGCCCCAGCCCGCGGCGCCAAGTGCTTCCCAGTCGTCATAATCCTGGGGTTGGCCCCGTACATAAAGGGTGCCGTTCACGGAACTTGATCCGCCGAGGGTCATTCCCTTGGGCCAGATTTCCTTGCGCATGGCCTTGTCTTCGTGCGCAACATCAAAATGCCGCACATGGGACTGGCTTTGCAGCAACGCGCCGAAGCCTTTGGGCATACTGATCAGCGGCGTTCCGTCCGTTGGCCCCGCCTCCACAAGAAGAACCCGGAACCGCCCATCTTCTGACAGGCGGTTCGCAAGCACGCAACCGGCCGAACCGGCGCCAACAATTATATAATCAAAGGTGTCCAACTGACCCTCACGTCTTCCTGATTAGAAGGGATACACGATATACTGCGGAAGAACCGTGGTGTCGTAGACAGCCCGTCTTGACAGGAATTTCGCTTCCCCGTCCTCCAGCGTAATAACATCTTCATACACGCCGGCCGCCAGGTTGGCAGAAGCATGCGGGTCCTGTGTATACTCGATGGAGAAGTTACTCCGCATCTTGTATGTGTTCTCGGACTCCTGCTCCACGGAAATACGCTGTGTGAAGTGCCGGGTGCGATAGTCCTGGAAAGTGCCCTTCCACACTTTTGTGATGAAGGTGATCCGGTCCAGGATGCGCGCGCGGCAGTCGTCATACATCAGGGCGATGGGCAGATCCATGGACTCATTTTCAGCGGACCGGCAGATATAGGTCGCATCCTTGTCCTTGCTGAAGGTATCGGACCAACCCTTGATATCCTTGCTGTCCAATGCGGCGATGTACCGGTTCTGGAGCTCGTCCAGCTTATAGAGGACATCCTGTGAAATTGCAGTCATTAGGCCTCTCCTTCTTTGTGGAAACCCATGAGTTTCCGGTAGTACTCCCAGCGGGGGATATTGGTTGTTTCGTCATTCTGAAGAATGTCGGTCGGAATGGTATGCAGGTCCTTCACACCTTTCTGGAAGGTGGCAACACCCGGGGAGTGGCTGCCGATCTGGATGCGCTGGAAAATCGCGGCATCTTCCATGCTGATCATGCCGCACGGGCCAAGCAGGTTGGACGCCTGACGCACCCGGTGCAGCGCCATTTCCTCGCTGTCATCATTCTTGGCGAAATAGGCATAATGCACTTCCGTACTGTCGACGGACCGGGGGATAGCGAAACGAATGCTGATACAATCCAGGTGTTTCACCATGATGGTAATCGGGAACAGGCCACTGACGAAGGAACCGGAATCCCAGTCGGCATCCTTGAATTCGATCAGGGATTCATCTTTCAGCACGCCCATGGACTTGCCCGGTTTCAGCTGGGATTCAGCGCCGCCATGGCAATGTTCGGTGTAGAACTGGCGACCGCCGCCGGACTGCCAGCCGAGAAGACGGAAACCGGTGTGCAGCAGAGGCGCATGGTAGCCGTCGTTGTCCATATAGGCCTTCCAGTTGGAGGCATATTTCACCTTCTGGTAGCCGAGAAGCTTGAGACCGCCTTCGTGACCGATCTGGTTTTTGATGGTTTCCGCAGTGCGGCCGACCCAGTCGTTGAACTCCGGCGGATTATCGCTCAGGGTTACCAGGATCAGGCCGTACAGGTTCTGCTGTTTGACTTCCTTGAGGCCATATTTTTCCTTGGAGAACTTGGGAGAGAAATCTTCTGATCCCGGACAGTTCAGCAAGCTGCCGTCATTCTTGAAAGACCAGCGGTGATAGGGGCACTCAAAACCTTTGCTGTTACCGCAAGGTGAAGTTTCCACCTGGTTGCCGCGGTGGCTACAGGCGTTGATAAACACGCGAACCACATTGTCATCACCGCGAGCAATCAACAGAGGCACACGTCCCAGGTCAAACAGCTTGAAATCGCCGGGATTGGGGATTTCCGCCTCGTGGGCCACCGGGTGCCAATAGGGACCGTAAAAGATATCTTCCAGTTCCTGTTCGAAGATATCTTCCCGAACGAAAACTTCTTTCGGCACGTCGGTCACATCCGTCGGCCAGACAAGGTCCGGTCTTATTTCTGCTTTTTGGCTCATTTACGCCTCCTATAGCTCTTCGATTTCATCTCAATCTCCAACTCTTCATCACCCCTGCGGGCAATCAATTCACTGCGCACCTGCGCCTAATCCTTTTACGGTCTAGGGTAGCTCTCCGAGGATGTCCTTGATCCGGCGCCCGCGCCGGCCTGTCTCAATCACCTCACCCGTCAGATGGCCGGCCTCGCTTGACGCCAGGAAGGCGATCACAGCGGCCTGTTCTTCAGCTGAGGCATATTCCGGGAGAATCTCTTCTTCCCTGACCAGTTTGATGAATTGCTCCATCCATTCCTGCTGCTGTTCGTCCATCGGACTGTCGCTGCGCGGTGTTTTACGCTCCGGCGCCATGGTGCCGCCCGGACTGACGCAATTGACGCGAATATTGAACCCCGCCAGTTCGACCGCCAGCGACCTGGTCAGCGAAACGACGCCGCCTTTGCAGGCAGAATAGGGAATGCGGTAAAATCCGTCCGTCGCCGCATTGGACCCGACATTTACGATCACGCCGCTTCCCCGGGCCCGGAACTGGTCGACAACCGCGCGGCAGCACATCAGGGTCGGCCATAGTGAACGGTCCACCTCGCTGCGCATTTCCTCTTCAGTAAAATGCCAGAACGGCTTCATCCAGATGGCGCCGCCGACATTGTTCACCAGAATATCGAGCCCGCCGAACTCCTTCGCTGCAAGGTCCATGGCTCCCTCTGCCACCTTCAAAGACGTCAGATCACCAACAGAACCTACAGCAGAAATGCCCATTTGTTTCAGAGCGTCGACAGCCTCAAGAGCCGGCACCTCAGCGGCATCGGCAACGACAATATTTGCCCCTTCCAGGCCCAGCCGTTTCGCCACCTCAAACCCAATGCCCTGGGCGGCGCCGGTGACAACTGCCACCTTTCCTGCAAAACGGTCAGCGAAATAGTTCTGCGCCATGGTCGTCACTTCCAATCCTATCCAGCCTTCTTCACTTTTGCCGCATCCTCGGAGGAGGCAAAGGCGCCAATTTTTTCGAAATATCCCACCCACTCGTTGATGGACAGTGTCAGGTGCTCTTCAATCAATTTCGCCGCCAGATCAGCATCCCTGTCCAGTACAGCATTCAGCAATGCCTCATGCTCTGCAGCGGCGTCACGATCCTTGTAAAATTCCTCTGCAACTTCCAGGAACATATGACGGTAACGCTCATACTGCTGATAAGCTGTATCCAGGAAGTAACGGATCCACGCGGACGGTGCAGCGGAAATCAGGGAAAGATGAAATTCGCGATGTCGGCGTTCCCACTCGGCAAGCAAATTTTCATCCTTGGGGTTTTCGGAAAAAGCCTTCGTCGCCCGGCTGAGGATGTGGTAGGAGGACACGACACTGGCTTCCCACTCATCATCTCCATGTTCAATGGACTCTCTGATCGCTTCCTTCTCCAGCAGGATCCGGATGTGGCAAAGATCTTTCAAATCCTCAGCAGAAACCAATGCGACGGTAAAGCCCCGTTGCCCTTCGACTTCCACAAGCTTGTCGGCAATCAGCATCGTCAGCGCTTCACGCAGGGTGCCGCTGCTGACCCCGTATTTCTGCTTCAGGTGCTCCACACGCAACTTCTCGCCGGGCCGAAGAAATCCGGCAATGATATCCTTTTTCAGCGCCGCATGGGCCATCTCGACCAGCGTGCCGCTTTTGGGATCATCTTTTTGTTTCTTGCGCATAGTGTTCAACTCCTTCCGAGACTTTCTAGTGAACTGGATCAATTTGCTGACAGTTTAACCGATCCCCTGTTCGCTCAAAGAAAGAATAAAAGATTCTTGTTCCGGACGACGCGCTCACCCAGTTCAATCCGCCGTGACAGCAGCTTCAGCGTGCCGTCATCTGCGCGCCGCAGCACATCCTTCCGGCGGAACACGGAACGTTCGCCTTCATACTGACGACGGAACCGTGACGCGATGCCATAGGAGTGAACCTCGAATTCTCCGTCACTGTCACGGTGGAAAGCTTCCACATTGGAGACAACACGGATCATCCGCTGGGCCGGATCGTTCATATACTGCAAGCCGGTTTCAAACTGTTTGACACGCAAGTCCAGGATGGTGAAATCGTCATCAAACAGATAAACTTCCCGTTCCCTGTCCGGGCTCTTGTCCTTGCGAAAACGTTCATCGCGTACAACCAGCTGATAGCGGATTTCCGGATCCACCATGTCGGTCAGCCATTCACGCATCATCTCGTCATCCAGAAACCGCGCTTCCTTATAGAGAAACTGCTGGATTTCGTGATGCACTTCCATGGAAACAGGTTGGTGATCATTCATTTTCCGTACTCCCGTTCTCAGGCGTTCTTTTTGCGCAGGAGGTCTTCCCTCCAGGTCGCGGTTTTAGATTCCAGTTCGGACCAGTTGTCAGAGGACAAACAGTCGGCCCAAGACCGGTAGAAGCCGCGTTGGCCATGTTCGCTCAGGAAGTTCCCGATAACGCCGGGATAGTCCGGATCCTCGCGCTCATACCCCATCCCCATCTGCAGGTTCAGGCGTCCCTGGCGGGTAACATGCCCCTCATTGGGCCTCGTGATATATTCGAAGTTATCGATATCGTCTCCCTCCAGCATACCGGCTGTACCAAACACACGGTGAACTGCCACGTGGAGGCGCTGCTTCAGGTCATCGGGCATGTCTTTCTCAGCAAAGGCCCATGTCATGACCTCCATCTTGTCAGGTCCGATCGGGTGCCAGGCTTTGAAAACATAGGTTCCCAGAAGGTAAGAACAGTTAGGGAAGATGGTGGCATCCCAATGTTCTGCATAAATTTTCGCAGCCTTTTCACCGATTTCCGGCGCCATCTCGGCAGAGCGTTTTGCCTGCCATTCAAACAGGTCGGGGCAGCTCGGGGCCAGCAGCAGAGGACCCGGGCTGTGGCTGATGCCGTGGCCGTGACCGTAACGGGTTGTGACCTGGAAACCAGCTTTCGGGTCGGCAAAGGCAACCTGTGGCATGACCTCGCCCATCATCGCCTTCAGGGCGTTGGCGTGGGTCCAGCCGATGTGGTAGGAGTCGCCGACAAAGTTTTCCGGCGGTGATTTCCAGTTTGACTTGATGATGGAGCGGCTCGGCGGGCCGATAAATTCCAGTCCGCCGGGAACACCGGCCCAGACATCCATATACCAAGCTGCATCGCCCAGGTAGTCGACCAGGGACGGCGCATTGGCATCCATACAGCCGAAGATAAATCCCTGGTAGCTTTCCACCTTGGCCACCGGCCGCAGGCCCCATTGGGCTCGATCGAAGGCGGGGCCATAGGCTTCCTGTTCGGCGGGAACACTTTTCAGTTCGCCGTCCACGCCAAAGGCCCAGCCGTGATAGGCACAGGAAAAAGCGCGAGCGTTGCCGGCTTCCGCCATACAGAGCTTCATACCGCGGTGACGACACTGGTTGAGGAAAGCCTTGATGGTGCCATCCTTCTGGCGGGTGACAACCACTTCGTCTTCCCCCATTTTGGTGACGAAGAAATCACCGTAATTGGGAATCTGACTTTCATGGGTCAGGAACAGCCAGCAGCGCGCAAAAATCCGCTCAAGCTCCATCTCATAGATATCCCGGTCCCAAAATATCCGGCGACTATGGGTCCAGTTCTCTACGTCAATCAGTTCTTTAATGTCCACCATTTGCTTTCTCCAGTTGACTCCTCACCGCGCGTCTGCACGCTGTAAGCTTCAGCCCCTAACTCCCGGACTGCTCTGCCAGAAATTCTTCGAGAAGATCGAGGCGATCGTTCCCCCACCACATTTCTTCGCCCACCATCATGATCGGCGCACCGAACACACCACGGTCCTGGGCAGCCTTGTTGCCTTCGTCATAAAGGCGCCCGGCTTCGTCTGATTCAACGAACTCAAGGAATTCCTCGGGCGACCATCCCATCTCGCTGGCGACGCTGCTCAACAGCTCGTCACTGTTGAAATCACCGGCTGACCCAAAAGTCGCTTTCCAAAGGGCATTGACATACTCTTCGGCCTGCCCCTTCTCGACGGCAAAAAAGACCCCTTTGTTGGCCCGTTCCGTCACCGGGATGACATTGGCGAAAGCCAGCGGCACGTCGTATTTTTTGGACCAGCGGGCAAAGTCGGCCATGGCATATTTCAGCTTGGCGGGCATCTGCGCGGTCGCTGGCCCGGTATTGCCGGCCGCCAGCTTCGCCGCCTTCAGGTCAATGGGCTTGTAGCTAATGCTGTAGCCGTATTTTCTGGCCAGCGCCGGCAACTGACTGTTGGCCAGATAGGCGTAGGGACTGATAAAGTCGAAATAGAAGTCGATATTACTCATCGTCGCAGTTCCTCGCTTCAGGCGGCCATTTTGATTTCGGCAAAGCCCATGCCGGTGATCCACTGGGGCACAGCTTCATAGGAAATCGTTTCCGTCGTGGCGCCGGGGAAGGCCCCCATTGCACAGATCCAGTTTTTGATTTCGAGGCAGCCGTCGCCGCCCTCGTTCAGGATCGTCTCGTCATCAAGGGCGATCAGGCCTTCAATGTCGCCATTCCTGAACATCTCGAGGATGCGGTGATCAAATTCCGGATTAATGCGGCCCATGCCGACACTGCCAACCCAGTGACTGATGCCGCCGGTGCCGTACACAACAACCCGTTCATTGCCGGACCAGGATTCGACCGCATGTTTGATGCTCTCGCCAATCTGGTAGGCGCGCTTGCTGGGCAGCAGCGGCGCCACAGCGGCGTTCAGATAGATCGGAATGGTTTTCAGGCCCGGTACCGACTTGACGGCCAGGTGATGCGGAATGGCAATCGAGTGATCGACGGTCAGGGATTTGGCAAAGGACCAGTCGATGCCTTCGTCATAACCTGTCTTCAGAATATGCTGGGCAAGCTCCTCGTTATTTGCCATCGGCGCCCGCTCGATGTTGAGGAACGGTTCCACCGGACCATCGATATCGCCGGTCGCGATCAGGCAGGCCGGAAAACAATGGGGCCCGAAGTTGGTATAGTGGTCATCACCAATGATGATCGCTGTGTCTGCTTCCAGCTCCTTGACACGATTTACAATCTTCTCGAAGGAGTCAAAAATCACTTTACCCTGTTCAGGGTCCGCTGCCTGCGGCGCCAGTGTCAGCATCGGGTTATGCGGCATCAAAAAACCGCCGACTATTTCAGCCATGTCTCGTTCCTTTTCCTCTCACTCAAGAAGCTCAAGCCTGGGGCTTGTGTATTTCTTCGGCATATTTCATGCCGGCCTCGGGACCGTTGACGGCCGCATAGGCCATCAGCAGCACCATGGGGTGCACCCCGCTGTCCAGCATGGCCCTGAGCTGCCAGCCGGACACCAGGGAGCGCTCTTTTTCATCAAGCCTGTACCGGCTCAAACAAGAGGCAGCGTCTTCCCTCAGAGCCTGGGCCTCGGCAGGATTGACACTTACCTGCCACAGCAGTTTCTCGATCGCATTGATGCTCATTTGAACCTCCTCGGTACGGGTCGTTACGCTTTAACTTTTTTGGCCAGTTCCGCCCAGCCGCGACCGGAGGCGCGGGCGCCGTCCAGATATTCTTCCGGCACATAGGTGTAGGGCGGACGGCACGGACCGGCTTTCATCCAGCCACCGGCGTTAATGCGCTCTTTCTCGAGCCCGATATTGTATTTGTTGAATTCATCGAAGTTGTTGCCACCGGGGATCAGCGGCCACAGTGTCTTGCCAACTTCCCCGATCAGTTCTTCAGCAGCCGTAAAGTCATTGGAAGCGACAGCAGCTGCCACAACATCCCGGATATGGGAAGCGAGGCTCGGGTCACACGCCGCACCGCTGGACCAGAAAGCGTTACAGAATTCCGAGTCCACCTTCACAGCTTCAAGATACATGGATTCGATCGGCAGGAATTTGACCTGGCCCTTGGTTGCGGCAAGATCGGCAGCCAGGGTCGGAATGGCACCATATTTAGCCATGATCACCTGCGGAATATCCGCCACCTGCTCCCAGAACTCGGTCGCGAAGGCGAAACGGAAGGCGGCATGGTTGGCGTAAACGCAGATCGCCATGTCGGGACAGGCTTCCGCCACATCCTTGTAAAATTTCACGGCAGTGGTCATGTCGGCAGCACACCACATGGGCAGGCCGAGCATGGTACCGACAGCGCCCAGCTCCTGGGCTTCGCGGGTCTGCTCGATAGTTTCGCGGGTGCCAAGGGCAGTCGTACCGGCAAAGAAGGGAATGCGGCCTTCGGTAGCCTCTACTGCTGTGCCGATAAACTTCCGTTTTTCGTCCCGGGTCAGGGTCGCACATTCGCCCAGGGTACCGAGGGAAAGAATGCCATCGATCCCCGCCTCAACCATACCCTTTACGGCACGCGTCACTTCATCCGCATCAACAGTATCCGTTGCATGCCAGTCGGAAGCATCGTCCGTTGCCGGTGTCGGCATGATTGCCCAAGCGCCCTGAACGTCTTCGACTGTCATCAGTTTTTTATTTGCAGCCATGATAAACTCTTTCCCTTAGATTTTTCGTCAATTTCAATTAATAGAAGCGGTCAAAATACATCTGTTTTGCCGGCACCTTGTATTCCAGCATCAGCATTCGTTGCAGAGCATCGGTCATCGGCGGCGGCCCGCAGAAGTAATAGTCAAACTCCTTGATGTCGTCGCCCAGGGTATTTTTCACCAACTCATGTACAAATCCGCGTGCGCCGGTCCACTCACTCGCGCCGGGGGCCTCTTCATCTGAAATGGCCGTATGCACCTCAACTCTTGAACTCAGCAGCGGGTCGGCCGCGACGATATCATGCACACAGATATCCTGCGGTCCGCGACCACCGTAAAACAGCTTCAAGCCGCGACCTTCCAACTCGGGCGCCTGAACGGCGCCGCGCAGGATCGACAGCACCGGCGACAGGCCGGACCCGCCCGCCACACAGATGATTTCCCGACCATTGTCGGTCCGCAGGTAACTGTTGCCATAGGGCCCATCGAGAGAAATTTCATCACCGGACTTCATGATATCGAACAGGTAGGCAGTCCCCTTCCCGTCCGGGACCCGTTTGATGACAAAATTCCACAGGCCGTCGGCATTGGCGAGGTTGCTCATGGAATAGGCGCGCAGCCCTTCCACGCCCGGCAGGTCAAGCATGGCAAACTGACCGGGCAGGAACTCGGCGTCCTCGGAAGCCTTGAAACTGAATTCAGTCATATCCGGAGTCAGCTGTTTTGCACCGACAAAAGTCAGGCTTTGTTTTTTCGGCGCAACCGCCGGCACATATTCATCTCTGAAGGAGGCCTTGATAGTAAGGTCGGTTTTCGGCACGCACTGACAGGCCAGGCGACGGCCCCGTTCTCTTGCGCGCGGAGACAGCCCCGGCGCATCCGGCCATAACTCCTCGACTTCACCATCCAGCAGCTCGAACTGGCAGGAGCCGCAGCCGCCGGAATTGCACTCATAGGGGAAGCCGTTGCCGTTACGCAACGCACCGCCGAGAATCGTGTCATCCGCCTCGCAGCGGAATTCCTTTTCGTCAGCACCTGATACCCGAATAGAAAAATTCGTCATTTAAAGCCACCCATAAGCTGCACCTGGTCGAAATCGTTATTTTCAGCTCGTTTCGCCGGCACCTGTTACGCCCAAATCGTAACAATAATAATTTTACAAAATCTCGATATTTTTTATTTTTGTAGTAAAACTTTTTAAATCTCGATTGTCAAGAAATTACTCGCCAAAGAGCCATCATTATTGATGATAAAAGATATAACTGCCGGTGATTGAAACGGTGCCCCTGCCCCCACCTGTACTGGCCGCTGTTTTCGAGCAGCAGGACCAGCCGGAACTGTACGGCTGGTCCCAAAATTTCTGTAATTTAATCCGGCAGACCGAAGTTTTTGACGAAGTCTTCGGTTCCAGCCTCCAGCGGGATCCGCAATGTGTTCAGCACCCCGGAAAACAGCATGTAGTTACCAATGGTGAACAGCAGTTCTACCATCTGCTCGGTACTCCATTCCCTGGACAGCGATGCCCAGAGTTCGTCATCCAGGCAATAGTTTTCCAGATACTGATCACAGGCAACCAGCAGGTCCCGGTCCTTGTCAGACCACATATCGGAGGACGGCCCCTTCTTCACTTCATGGATCTCTTCGGCGGTCACACCAACATGAAGCCCGAACGGCACGTGACTGATCCACTCGTAATCGGATTTGGTTTTCCAGGCGACATAAAGAGTCACCAATTCACGCTCGCGGTCCGGCAGACTGGAATGGAAAAGCAGATGAGACCCAAAAGCCAGAAACTTTGTAGACAGAACCGGATGCTGGGCAAGATATTTGATAATCTCCCGGCTCGGCCCCTTCTCCCGCGCTTCAGGCCCTTCCATGACCTCGAAAAGATCGCGCATTTCGTCGGTCCAGTCAGCTTCGGTGACGGCGGGAATGCGTGGCTCTTGATTTGACATTGTAATTATCCTTGGTTCGAAATCTGGTTTACAGAACAACAGACCCCCGCGATGCCTGCTCCTGATCGGCCTTTCGGGAATCTGTTGAAAGTTTACGTGGTGATCAGCCTTCTGTCGTTTCCTTTATCGGCACATATCGCGCGGTTTCGGGGGTGACATAGCTGACATCCCATTCCGGCTCATGCTCCTTGAGCCAGTCCGGCATGTCGTGAATGAAGGTAAAGGCGGCAAAGGCGGCGCCCCATACCCGCGGACGCCAGTTGCCATCAACCTGGTCGCAGTCGGCGCCATACTCCACTTCGCCTCCGGCCGGCGACGGCATATAGAGGAACAGTTCGGAACTGACCCGGTGGCGGCCAAAGCCCCAGCCGTTGTCGCCGTAACCCTTGCGGGTCATATAGTTCTTGCCGGCCATGATCTCGTCCAGGTCCTCGACCCCGAAGTTGACATGGTGGAACCGGAACTTGCCGTCAAAGCCGAACAGCACCTGGTCCGCATCGGCCAGCATGATGTTATGGTGGTTGGTGGAGCGGCCGGCGCGGATATAGATGCCGACCCCCTTCTGGATGTCGCTCATCCTGAAGCCGAGCCGCTGGCTGTAAAAGTCAAAGGCCTCATTCACATCGAGGAAAGTCCACACACAGTGGCTGATGGTTTTCGGGATCGCCCGGCTCAGCCATTTGCGCGGCACATTCATGCGGTTGATGATCCCCGGCGCATTGGTCGGCGCCGGACAGCAGGTATAGGGCAGCGGCTGGAACACCCTGAGGCCGATCGCCTGGCCGAACGAGGTGACAAAATGGGCCGTGCCGGTCTCGTCGATGGTCACCTCGTGGTCCCGGGACAGGTCGGCCACCAGGCCGTCCAGGTCCTGCTGGCGCGGCACCGCCCAGATACATTCCTGGACCCCCGGCCCCATCAGCTCGCTTTTCGGCACCCGGTCATCGCCCAGCGGGTAGACCCGGATCTGCTGGCCGCTGATCACGCTGAACAGCGCATGATCGCTGCCGCTCTCCAGCCTGCTGAGCCCGTAGTCCTCGAAAAACTCAACGCAGGTGTCAAAATCCTCAACGCCGTAAATAATTTCTGCTATCCCGGTAATCGGCACGGTAGATCTCCCTTGTTTCAAAGTTGCTCTGAACCCTGATCACACAACAAACGCCGCCAATCCCATGCCTGGCAGCCTCCTTCTATATTTTGAATAGACTAGGGGAAGATAAAAAGACTTGTAAAATCGTTCTTACTTATCGGAC
>NZ_VFIY01000002.1 GCF_006385175.1 Emcibacter nanhaiensis | reverse complement strand
AATGTCAAAAGAAAAGTTTGAACGCACGAAGCCGCACTGCAATATTGGGACTATTGGTCACGTTGACCATGGTAAGACCACACTGACTGCGGCGATCACAAAAGTACTTGCCGATGCCGGTCACGGCAAAGCGGTTGATTTTGCGAACATCGACAAGGCTCCTGAGGAGCGCGAGCGCGGTATTACGATTTCCACGGCCCACGTTGAGTATGAGACGGACAAGCGTCACTATGCTCACGTTGACTGCCCGGGTCATGCTGACTATGTGAAGAACATGATCACCGGTGCGGCGCAGATGGACGGCGCGATTCTTGTTGTGAACGCTGCTGACGGCCCGATGCCGCAGACCCGCGAGCACATTCTTCTGGCCCGTCAGGTTGGCGTTCCGGCCCTGGTTGTATTCCTGAACAAGGTTGACCAGGTTGACGACGAAGAGCTGCTTGAGCTGGTTGAGATGGAAGTTCGCGAACTTCTGAATGAATATGAATTCCCGGGTGACGATATTCCGATCATTGCCGGTTCTGCGCTTGCCGCCCTGGAAGGTCGTGACGACGCCATCGGCAAAGACAAGATCCTGGAACTGATGGACGCTGTTGACGAATATATCCCGCAGCCGGACCGTCCGAAGGACCAGCCGTTCCTGATGCCGATCGAGGACGTGTTCTCCATTTCCGGTCGTGGTACTGTTGTGACCGGCCGTGTTGAGCGCGGTATCATCAATGTGGGCGAGGAAGTTGAGATCGTGGGCATCAAAGACACCACGAAAACAACTGTTACCGGCGTTGAAATGTTCCGCAAGCTGCTGGATAGCGGTGAAGCCGGCGACAACATCGGTGCGCTGCTGCGTGGCGTTGGCCGTGAAGAGGTTGAGCGTGGCCAGGTTCTGGCCAAGCCGGGAACCATTACCCCGCACACCAAGTTCAAAGCCGAGGCTTACATCCTGACCAAGGAAGAGGGCGGTCGTCATACCCCGTTCTTCACCAACTACCGTCCGCAGTTCTACTTCCGTACCACTGACGTGACCGGTATTGTGCATCTTCCGGAAGGCACCGAGATGGTTATGCCGGGCGACAACGTGACCGTTGACGTCGAGCTGATCGCCCCGATCGCCATGGACGAAGGTCTGCGTTTCGCCATCCGTGAAGGCGGTCGTACCGTCGGCGCCGGCGTCGTAGCCTCAATTATCGAATAATCCCTGAAGTAATCTTCGGGAGCACGGGGCGGATTTCAGTCCGCCCCGCTTGCTTTCTGGCAACAGGGACATAACTGTTGCTGTAATTTTTTTAAAGCGGGCCCCATTTTCGCATTGCACTTGACTGGGGGCCGTTTTATAACGTGCGACACGATTGAAGGAGTGTAGCTCAGTTGGTAGAGCACCGGTCTCCAAAACCGGGTGTCGGGGGTTCGAATCCCTCCACTCCTGCCATTTCGTTGAAAACGAGCGGTGAATACAGGGGACACGCCGCCCTTCGACAGAAAAAGAATGGATAACTGAAAATGTCAAAAACCAGTCCTGCAGAATTTGTCCGGCAAGTCCGGCAGGAAGTATCCAAAGTAACCTGGCCGACGCGCAAGGAAACTACGGTAACGACCATCATGGTCTTTATCATGGCCTTCGTCATGGCTGTGTTTTTCTTTTTGGTCGATCTGGGCCTGTCCGAAATTATCGCAGTGATTTTGGGTCTTGGAGGATAAGCATGTCAGCTCGTGCAAAATGGTATATTATTCAGGCCTATTCCGGTTTCGAAAAGAAGGTTGCCCAGAGTGTCCAGGACCAGGCGGTGCAGCAGGGTCTTGATGCCCTGATCGAGCAGGTCATTGTTCCGACTGAAGAAGTTGTCGAGGTCAAGCGGGGGCAGAAGGTCACTTCCGAGCGGAAGTTTTTTCCGGGCTATGTGCTTGCCAAAATGGTCATGAATGACCAGACCTATCACCTGATTAAAAACACACCCAAGGTTTCCGGGTTCCTCGGTGCCAGCGGCAAGCCCTTTCCGATTACGGAAAAAGAGGCCGAGCGTATCCTGCATCAGGTCGAAGAAGGGGTCGAGCGTCCGCGTCCGTCCATCTCCTATGAAATCGGTGAGGAGGTCAAGGTTATCGACGGTCCGTTCACGTCCTTTACCGGTATCGTCGAGGATGTCGACGAGGAGAAATCCCGGCTCAAGGTTTCCGTGTCCATTTTCGGTCGCGCAACCCCTGTGGAACTGGAATATACCCAGGTAGAAAAAGGCTAATAAAAAAGGTCTGGTGTTTTTGCCTTCGGGCTGTTATAAGCCGGACTTTCATGAGTCGCATCATTAGTGGTGCGACTTTGAGTTTTGGGAAAAAAGCACGGAAAAGTGCGGTTTTCCCGGAAAAGTGTGGGAGGTCAGCCATGGCCGCACCACACCCCTTGGTGGCCGGACTTGGGTCCGGCTGGTATTTGAAATTGTCAAAGGGACTAAAATGGCAAAGAAAATTGAAGGTTATATCAAGTTGCAGATCCCTGCCGGAGCTGCAAACCCGTCACCGCCGATCGGTACTGCACTGGGTCAGCGCGGTGTGAACATCATGGAATTCTGTAAGGCTTTTAACGCCCAGACGGAAAGTGTGGAAAAGGGGATGCCTCTTCCCACTATTATTACCGTGTTCCAGGACAAAAGCTTTACCTTTGAAACCAAAGCCCCGCCGGCGTCCTTCCTGATCATGAAGGCAGCGGGCCTGAAAAAAGGTTCCTCCAACCCGGGCCGTGAAAGCGCCGGGACAATCTCTGAGGATAAAATCCGCGAGATTGCTGACTCAAAGATGAAAGACCTGAACGCCAACACTATCGAGGCGGCGATGGAAATCATCAAAGGATCTGCCCGGTCAATGGGCCTGAAAGTGGAGGGTTAAGACCATGGCACGAGTTTCCAAGCGCGCGAAAGCAATTCGCGAAGGTCTGAACACAGAAGCTCTGCTGACTGTGGAAGAGGCTGTTAAACTGGTAAAATCAAAAGCAACCGCCAAATTCGACGAGACTCTGGAAATGGCTGTGCGCCTGGGGGTTGATCCCCGCCACGCCGACCAGATGGTTCGCGGTATGGTGTCCCTGCCGAACGGTACAGGGAAGAGTGTTCGCGTGGCGGTTTTTGCCCGTGGCGACAAGGCTGATGCCGCCAAGGCCGCCGGCGCCGACCTGGTTGGTGCGGAAGACCTGATGGAAGCCATTCAGGGCGGTGAAATGAATTTCGACCGTTGTATCGCGACCCCGGACATGATGGCCATCGTTGGTCGTCTCGGTAAAGTGCTCGGCCCGCGCGGCCTGATGCCGAACCCGAAACTGGGTACCGTGACACAGGATGTGGAAGCTGCTGTGAAAGCTGCCAAAGGCGGCCAGGTCGAGTTCCGCGTGGAAAAAGCCGGTATCGTACACGCCGGTTTCGGCAAAGCAAGCTTCGAAGAAGGTGCCCTGGTGGAAAACGCCAAGGCTCTGATCGATGCGCTGCTGAAAGCCAAGCCGTCTGGCGCCAAAGGGGCTTACCTGAAAGGTATCTCCATGAGCTCTACCATGGGCCCGGGCGTCAAGGTTGATGTTGCCGCCGTTTCTGCCGACTAACGGCTGATCAAGATTTCGGCCATCCCGCTTATGGGGTGGCCAGCAGGAATTCCGTTGGGTGCGCCTGGCGGAAACTCTGGTCCCCGAAAGAGAGTGATATCCCTGGAAGGGGCCGCCTGTCCGAAACTGCAGGTGTCCGGATCTCGAATGAGGGAGGGGCTTAAGCGCAAGGCCTGCAATAGATGGGAGTGTAGGAGTTCCTACAGTTTCCGTTTCCGGTCCTCGGGGCCGGATTTGACAGGTTTAACCGGCATGGACGCAAGTCTTTGCCAAAACTCAACTGGCAAAAATCCGACCTGTGGGAAAAGATTTTTGTGTATTTGAATCGGAGACGAGAATGGATAGAGCCCAAAAGAAGGAGTCAGTTGCCTTCTTGAAGGATGTCTTCAGTAGCTCTGCTACCGTTGTTGTGGTTCGCAACAATGGCCTCAGCGTTGCCGAAATGACAGACCTGCGGAACCAGATGCGTGAAGCAGGCGCCAGTCTTAAAGTGGCTAAAAACCGCCTTGCTCGTCTTGCTCTTGAAGGTTCCGAACTGGAGTCAATTGGTGAATTCCTGGTTGGTCCGACCGCCCTCGGTTATTCCGAGGATCCGGTAGCGCCGGCCAAGATTCTGGTAAAATTCGCCAAGGATCACGACGATCTCGAGGTTCTTGGTGGTGCAATGGGTGCGACATCCCTTGACGTGAACGGAGTTAAGGCTCTGGCAGATCTGCCGTCCCTTGACGAACTGCGCGGCAAGATTGTCGGTCTGCTGCAGGCGCCGGCTGGCAAGCTGGCTTCTGTTACCCAGGCGCCTGCCGGACAGCTGGCTCGTGTGTTTGGTGCCTATGGATCGCAAGGTTAACTGCGAAGGTTTTTGGTTTAAAACGAATTTTGATTTAAGGAAATGAACAATGGCTGATCTTGAAAAGCTTGTTGATGAACTCTCAACTCTGACCGTTCTGGAAGCTGCAGAACTGTCTAAAATGCTCGAAGAAAAATGGGGCGTCTCTGCTGCTGCTCCTGTTGCTGTCGCTGCTGCCGGTGCTCCGGCTGGTGGTGAAGCTGCTGAAGAAAAAGACGAATTTGATGTCGTTCTTACCGCTGCCGGCGATAAGAAAATCAACGTCATTAAAGAAGTCCGCGCCATCACCGGTCTTGGCCTGAAAGAAGCCAAGGAAATGGTTGAAGGTGCTCCGAAGACTGTTAAAGAAGCAGCACCGAAAGCTGAAGCTGAAGAGCTTAAAGCCAAGCTCGAAGCTGCCGGCGCTTCTGTCGAACTCAAGTAAAGAGTTGGCAATTTTGGGTGGCCGGCCGTCCTGTGAGGGCGGCTGGCCATCCGGCCCTTCGGGGCAAATATCTGTCTGGACGCGATGGGGTTCTGGTAATTCTGGTGGAAAAACAACATATTACCATTGAAATTAAAGTTAATTTGGTCCATTTTAAGCTGCCGTCTTCAGGAGTTTTTTCTGAAGCGGTTTCTGCCGTCTAGATAGATAATTTATTTTATCACTCTGATTTTTACCGCTAGCGCGTTGATATTAGAGGTTTTTTTAAATACTGTGGCGAGGATTCAGCATGGCGACTTCCTATTCCAGTCGTAAAAAAGTTCGCAAAAATTTCGGACGTATTACAGAAGTGGCAGAGATGCCGAACCTGATCAAGGTGCAGGTCAGCTCCTATGATCAGTTCCTGCAGACAGATATTCCTCTTGAAGATCGCACCAGTGACGGTCTGCAGGGTGTGTTCAAATCTGTCTTTCCGATTACCGATTTTGCTGAGACAGCTTCCCTGGAATTTGTTTCCTACGAGCTGGAAAAGCCCAAGTATGACGTGGAGGAATGTCAGCAGCGGGATATGACCTATGCCGCGCCCCTGCGTGTGACCCTTCGCCTGATTGTTTTTGAGGTCGACGAGGAAACCGAAGCCCGGTCCGTCCTGGATATCAAGGAACAGGACGTCTATATGGGGGACCTGCCCCTGATGACCGACAACGGCACCTTTGTCGTCAATGGCACGGAACGTGTGATCGTCAGCCAGATGCACCGCTCGCCAGGTGTATTCTTTGACCATGACAAGGGGAAAACCCATTCCTCCGGCAAGTTCCTGTTCGCCGCCCGTGTTATTCCTTACCGTGGTTCCTGGCTGGATTTTGAGTTCGACGCCAAGGATATCGTTCATGTACGCATCGACCGCCGCCGCAAAATGCCGGCGACAACCCTGATGTATGCCCTGGGCATGTCTTCAGAGGAAATTCTTGATTTCTTCTATGACACCGCCACCTACAAAAAAGCCAAAGGCGGCTGGGTTGTGCCTTTCGAACCCGCTTCCTGGCGCGGTGTGAAGCCGGCCTACGACCTGGTTGACGCCAGCAACGGTGAAGTTGTTGTGGAAGCCGGCAAGAAAGTTACTCCGCGCCTGGCCAACAAGCTGGCCAAGGACGGCCTGACCGAGATTCTGCTGCCCAGTGAGGAGCTGATCGGTCGTTTTGCTGCCGAGGATATGGTCAACGGCAAGACCGGCGAAATCTATATCGAGGCCGGTGAGGAAATCACCGAAGATCACCTGCAGGTGTTTGAAGATGCAGGCTACAAGGAAATCAATACCCTCGATATCGACCATGTGAATGTGGGGCCCTACATCCGCAACACCATGATGGGCGACAAGTGTGAAAACGAGGAAATGGCGCTGTCCGAAATCTATCGCGTCATGCGCCCGGGTGAGCCGCCGACCCGCGAAACCGCCGATGCCCTGTTCCATGGCCTGTTCTTCGATGAAGAGCGCTATGACCTGTCCTCTGTCGGTCGCGTGAAAATGAATATGCGCCTCGGCCTGGATGCGGAAGACAATGTCCGTGTCCTGCGCAAAGAAGACATCCTGAAAATCCTCAAAACCCTGATGGAGCTGAAAGACGGCAAAGGCAGCGTGGACGACATCGACCACCTGGGGAACCGTCGTGTACGTTCCGTTGGCGAGCTGATGGAAAACCAGTATCGCATCGGTCTGCTGCGCATGGAGCGCGCGATCCGTGAGCGCATGAGCAGCATCGACATTGATACCGTCATGCCCCATGACCTGGTCAACGCCAAACCGGCGGTTGCGGCTGTGCGCGAGTTCTTCGGCTCCTCCCAGCTCAGCCAGTTCATGGACCAGACCAACCCGCTCAGCGAGATCACCCACAAGCGCCGCCTGTCGGCCCTTGGCCCGGGCGGTCTGACCCGCGAGCGTGCCGGTTTCGAGGTGCGTGACGTACATACCACTCACTATGGCCGTATCTGTCCGATTGAGACCCCTGAGGGTCCGAACATCGGTCTGATCAACTCCCTGGCCACCTTCGCCAAGGTCAATAAATACGGTTTCATCGAAACTCCGTACCGGAAAGTGGTTGACGGCAAGGTGACCCGCGATGTGGTTTATCTTTCCGCCATGGAAGAGGAAAAATACACCGTCGCCCAGGCCAACACGCCGCTGAATGACGATGGTACATTTGAGCCTGAGCTGGTGGACTGCCGCGAGGCCGGTGAGCACCACCTGAAAACCGCTGAGCAGATCGACCTGATGGACGTGTCTCCGAAACAGGTGGTTTCCGTGGCTGCGGCACTCATTCCGTTCCTGGAAAACGACGACGCCAACCGCGCGCTCATGGGATCAAACATGCAGCGCCAGGCCGTGCCGCTGGTACGGGCGGAATCCCCGTTTGTCGGGACCGGCATGGAGCGGGTTGTGGCCCGTGATTCCGGCGCCGCCATTGTGGCCGAACGTGCCGGCGTGGTTGACCAGGTCGACGCCACCCGTATCGTGGTCCGGGTGACCGAAGAAGTGGAGCCAGGCGCGTCCGGTGTGGATATCTACACCCTGCGCAAGTTCCAGCGTTCCAACCAGAATACCTGCATCAACCAGCGTCCGCTGGTGAAAGTGGGCGATGTTCTGAACCGTGGCGACGTGATGGCCGACGGCCCGTCCACCGATATGGGTGAGCTGGCGCTGGGCCGGAACGTGCTGGTGGCCTTCATGCCCTGGAACGGTTACAACTTCGAGGATTCCATCCTGATTTCCGAGCGGATCGTGAAAGACGACGTCTTCACTTCCATCCATATCGAGGAATTCGAAGTGATGGCCCGTGATACCAAGCTTGGTCCGGAAGAAATCACCCGCGATATTCCGAACGTTGGTGAGGAAGGCCTGCGCAACCTGGACGAAGCCGGTATCGTTTACATCGGCGCCGAGGTTCACCCGGGCGACATCATGGTCGGCAAGATTACACCTAAGGGCGAAAGCCCGATGACGCCGGAAGAAAAGCTGCTGCGCGCTATCTTCGGCGAGAAAGCCGCCGACGTGCGTGACACCTCCCTGCGCCTGCCGCCGGGGGTTGCCGGCACCGTTGTGGAAGTTCGCGTGTTCAACCGTCACGGTATCGACAAGGACGAGCGCGCCATCGCCATCGAGCGCGAGGAAATCGAGCGTCTGTCCAAAGACCGTGAAGACGAGCAGAACATCCTCGACCGCAACATCTATGCCCGTCTGAAGCCGATGCTTCTGGGCCATGTGATCACCAGCGGCCCGAAAGAGGTGTCCAAAGGTGAAAATGTGACCGAAGAGCTGCTGGACGGCCTGAGCCGCGGTTTGTGGTGGCAGATTGCCGTCGACGACGAGAAAACCATGGAAGACGTGGACAGCCTGCACAAGCAGTTTGAGGAAGCCCGCGATCGCCTGCGTGCCCGTTTCGAAGAGAAAATCGAGAAACTGCAGCGCGGTGACGAACTGCTGCCGGGCGTTCTGAAGATGGTCAAGGTGTTCGTGGCTGTGAAGCGCAAGCTGCAGCCCGGGGACAAAATGGCCGGTCGTCACGGAAACAAAGGGGTTATCTCCCGCATTCTGCCCGTTGAGGATATGCCGTACCTGGAAGACGGGACACCGGTCGATATCGTGCTGAACCCGCTGGGCGTGCCGTCACGTATGAACGTGGGGCAGATCCTGGAAACCCACCTGGGTTGGGCGTCACGTGGTCTTGGTGTGCAGATTTCCGAAATGCTGGACGATGTGGCCTCTGATACGTCTGCCAAGGCGAAAGGTCTGCGCGACAAGTTTAAGACCATTTACGGCAAAGACCAGTATAAAGCGGAAATTGACGGCTTGGATGACGAGGACGTTGTCGGCCTGGCCGGCTTCCTGCGCAACGGTGTGCCGATGGCGACCCCGGTCTTTGACGGGGCGCACGAAGCGGACGTTGTGGATATGCTGGAAATGGCCGGTCTTGACGGATCCGGTCAGGTGGACCTCTATGACGGCCGTACTGGTGAGAAATTCGACCGTAAGGTGACCGTCGGTTACATCTATATGCTGAAACTGCATCACCTGGTGGACGACAAGATCCACGCCCGCTCCATCGGCCCGTACAGCCTTGTTACCCAGCAGCCGCTGGGCGGTAAGGCCCAGTTCGGTGGTCAGCGCTTCGGGGAAATGGAGGTCTGGGCCCTTCAGGCTTACGGCGCCGCCTATACCCTGCAGGAAATGCTTACGGTCAAGTCTGACGATGTGAGCGGCCGTACCAAGGTCTATGAAGCCATCGTTCGTGGCGATGACAGCTTCGAAGCCGGCATTCCGGAATCCTTTAACGTTCTGGTCAAAGAGATGAAGTCTCTGTGCCTGAATGTTGAACTTATCAATAATCCCTAAGAGCGGACGAGATTTAGGAGAATATTAGGTTATGAGCCAGGAAATTATGAATTTCTTCAACCCGGCTGCGAAACCGGAGACTTTTGATAACATCAAAATCTCCATCGCCAGTCCGGAACAGATCCGCTCTTGGTCCTATGGTGAGATCAAAAAACCGGAAACCATCAACTACCGGACCTTCAAGCCGGAGAAAGACGGCCTGTTCTGTGCCCGTATCTTCGGCCCGATCAAGGACTATGAATGTCTCTGCGGTAAATACAAGCGGATGAAATACCGCGGTATTACCTGTGAGAAATGTGGCGTGGAGGTTACCCTCAGCAAGGTGCGTCGTGACCGTATGGGTCATATCGACCTGGCTGCGCCGGTTGCGCACATCTGGTTCCTCAAGTCCCTGCCGAGCCGTATCGGCCTGATGCTGGACATGACTCTGAAGGATCTGGAGCGTGTGCTTTACTTCGAAAACTATATCGTTGTGGAGCCGGGCCTGACTTCCCTGAAAATGAAGCAGCTGCTCAGCGAGGAAGAATATTACCGCGCCCAGGACGAATATGGTGAAGACAGCTTTACCGCCGGTATCGGGGCGGAAGCCATCAAGATCCTGCTGGAAAATGTGGATCTGGAAGCCGAGCGGGAAGACCTGCGCCGCGAGCTGGCTGAAACCAAATCCGAACTGAAGCCGAAGAAAATCGTCAAGCGCCTGAAAGTGATCGAAGGCTTCCTGGAGTCCGGCAATCAGCCGTCCTGGATGATTCTCGACGTTCTGCCGGTGATCCCGCCGGAATTGCGTCCGCTGGTACCGCTGGACGGTGGTCGTTTTGCGACTTCCGACCTCAACGACCTGTACCGTCGCGTGATCAACAGGAACAACCGCCTGAAGCGCCTGATGGAGCTGCGGGCCCCTGACATTATCGTGCGGAACGAAAAACGTATGCTGCAGGAAGCTGTCGACGCCCTGTTCGACAACGGCCGTCGCGGCCGGGTCATCACCGGCGCCAACAAGCGTCCGCTGAAATCCCTGTCCGACATGCTGAAAGGCAAGCAGGGCCGTTTCCGTCAGAACCTGCTGGGTAAACGCGTTGACTATTCCGGCCGTTCCGTGATTGTGGTGGGGCCGGAACTGCTGCTGCACCAATGCGGTCTGCCCAAGAAAATGGCGCTGGAACTGTTCAAGCCGTTTATTTATGCGCGGCTCGACAAGCTCGGCATCGCCACCACCATCAAACAGGCCAAGAAGCTGGTGGAAAAAGAGCGCCGCGAAGTATGGGACGTTCTCGACACCGTGATCCGTGAACATCCGATCATGCTGAACCGTGCGCCGACCCTGCACCGCCTCGGCATCCAGGCCTTTGAACCGGTTCTGATCGAGGGTAAAGCCATCCAGCTGCATCCGCTGGTCTGTGCCGCCTTCAACGCCGACTTCGACGGTGACCAGATGGCGGTACACGTACCGCTCAGCCTGGAAGCCCAGCTCGAAGCCCGTGTGCTGATGATGTCCACCAATAACATCCTCAGCCCGTCAAACGGCAAGCCGATCATCGTACCGTCCCAGGATATCGTTCTTGGTCTTTACTATATGACCACTGAGAAAGTCGGTGAGCCGGGCGAAGGCATGGCGTTTGGTAACATGGAAGAGATCGAGCAGGCCCTGTTCAGCAAGGTAATTACCCTGCACAGCAAGATCAAAGCCCGTTACAATACCGTTGACGAAAATAACGAGCCGGTTTCCCTGGTGGTGGAAAGTACCGCCGGTCGTCTGATGCTGGCCCAGTATCTGCCGAAACACCCGAATGTTTCCTTTGACCTGATCAACCGTCAGCTCACCAAGAAGGAAATTTCTCAGGTGATCGACGTGGTGTACCGCCATGCCGGACAGAAAGACACCGTGCTGTTTGCCGACGGCATCATGCGTCTCGGTTTCCGCGAGGCCTGCAAGGCCGGTATCTCCTTCGGTAAAGACGACATGGTGATCCCGGACGCCAAGGAAGAGCTGATTAACACCACTTCCGAAGAAGTGAAGGAGTATGAAGCCCAGTATAACGCCGGTCTGATTACCCAGGGCGAAAAATACAACAAGGTGGTGGACGCTTGGTCCCAGTGTACCGACCGTGTGGCCGACGCCATGATGGCGGAGATTTCCCAGACAGGTGTCGATCCGGATACCGGTCGCTCCCGCGAAATAAACTCCATCTATATGATGGCCCACTCCGGGGCTCGTGGTTCCGCCGCCCAGATGAAACAGCTTGCCGGTATGCGCGGCCTGATGGCCAAACCGTCCGGTGAGATCATCGAAACGCCGATTATCTCCAACTTCAAGGAAGGCCTCAGCGTTCTCGAATACTTTAACTCCACCCACGGTGCCCGTAAGGGTCTGGCCGATACGGCGCTGAAAACCGCCAACTCCGGTTATCTGACCCGTCGTCTGGTTGACGTGGCGCAGGACTGCGTCATCGTTGAACAGGATTGCGGCACTCATGCCGGTATCGATATCAGCGAAGTGGAAGAGGGCGGTGATGTGATCGTCTCTCTCGGCGACCGTATCCTCGGTCGCTGTGCCGCGGTCGACGTGGTTGACCCCGTCAGCGAGCAGACCATTGTGGAGGCCGGCACCTATTTGGATGAGACCGTAGTCGAACAGATTGAAAATGCCGGTGTTGCCACCGTCAAGGTTCGTTCCGTCCTGACCTGTGAATCCAAAGTAGGTGCTTGTGGTAAATGTTACGGCCGTGACCTGGCCCGCGGTATTCCGGTGAATATGGGTGAAGCTGTCGGTGTGATCGCCGCTCAGTCCATCGGTGAACCGGGTACCCAGCTGACCATGCGGACCTTCCATATCGGTGGCGCGGCCTCTTCCGTTTCCGAGCAGTCCTCCATCGAGGCCTCTCATGACGGCAAGATCAAGCTGGTCAACCGCAATGTGGTGACCGACTCCAAAGGCCGCCTGATTGTCATGAACCGCAATATGGAACTGGTGATCCTGGATGAAGAGGGTCGCGAGCGCGTCACTCACAAAGTGCCTTACGGCGCCCACCTCATCCATGACGAGGGGGCCGAGATCAAGCACGGCGACAAGCTGGTTGAATGGGATCCCTACACCCTGCCGATCATTACTGAAAAAGGCGGTATCGTCCGTTATGTGGACCTGATCGAAGGTGTCTCCATCAGCGAGAAGACCGACGAAGCCACCGGTATTTCCAGCAAGGTCGTGATCGACTGGCGCTCCCAGCCGAAAGGTGCCGACCTGCGTCCGCGCATCACCCTGCGTGATGAGAACGACCAGGTTGTGGAACTGGCCAACGGTTCTGAGGCCCGCTACTTCATGTCCGTCGGCGCCATTCTGTCCGTCAACGACGGTGCGGAAGTGCACGCCGGTGACGTGGTGGCCCGTATCCCGCGTGAAGCGTCCAAGACCAAGGACATCACCGGTGGTCTGCCGCGTGTGGCCGAGCTGTTCGAAGCCCGTCGTCCGAAAGAGCATGCTGTTATCGCCGAGATTGACGGTTATGTTGAATTCGGCCGCGACTACAAGAACAAGCGTCGCATCGCCATCCGCCCGGCGGACGAGGAAGCGGAACCCGTTGAATATCTGATCCCGAAAGGAAAGCATATTTCCGTTCAGGAAGGCGACTTCATCCGCCGCGGTGAATATCTCATCGACGGCAACCCGGCGCCGCATGATATTCTGAAGACCATGGGTATTGAGGCCCTGGCCAATTACCTGGTCAACGAGGTGCAGGACGTATACCGCCTGCAGGGTGTGGGCATCAACGACAAGCACATCGAAGTGATTGTCCGCCAGATGCTGCAGAAAGTGGAAATCACCTCGCCTGGTGAAACCACCTTCCTGCTCGGTGAACAGGTCGATCGTCTGGAGTTCGAAGAACAGAATGCCAAGATGGAAAAAGAAGGACGTCTGCCTGCCAAGGGCGAGCCGCTCCTGCTTGGTATCACCAAAGCTTCGCTGCAGACCCGCTCCTTCATCTCCGCGGCTTCGTTCCAGGAGACAACCCGCGTTCTGACCGAAGCTGCGGTTTCCGGCAAGCACGACACCCTGAACGGTCTCAAAGAGAACGTTATCGTCGGTCGCCTGATTCCGGCCGGTACCGGTGCGACCATGAACCGGCTGCGCCGTGTCGCCCAGACAAGGGATGCGGAAACTATTGCGACGGAACAGCCGCAGAGCGAACCGCTGCCGCTGGGAGATTCCGACTCAGCCCCGGCTGAATAACAGGGCGCCCGGTCCTGTTTCGGCAGGGACGGGACGGTTTTCAGCCGCCTGTGGGCTGAAAGTTGAAAGAATATTTTAAGAATCAAGGCTGGTCTTCCCGATTATGAGGGAAAACCGGCCTTTTTTCTCTAAAAGATGGTTCTGTGAAAAGCCTGTTAAATTTTGCTTGACTGTAAATATAAGCGCACATAGTATGCGCACACTCTTTGAGGGGCAGGTGGTAGGCCATTATCAGCCTAAACGCTGCGCCTAAGATACTCAGAGACTGGAAATTTTTGGATTTGACCGAACAGCCGGAGCAGGGTTGACCTCTGCTCTATTGCTTTTTTTCAGGAAAAGCGGGGCTGTTTGTCTTGTTGTACGAAAAGAAAACGACTTAAGGATCTAATATGCCGACAGTTAACCAGTTGGTACGTAAACCGCGCAAGAAACCGGCCGCCCGTAACAAGGTGCCTGCCCTTCAGGCATGCCCGCAGAAACGTGGTGTTTGTACTCGCGTTTACACAACAACACCGAAAAAGCCTAACTCAGCCCTGCGTAAAGTTGCTCGTGTGCGCCTGACCAACGGTTTTGAGGTTACTAGCTACATCCCGGGTGAGGGACACAACCTGCAGGAACACGCCGTTGTGCTGATTCGCGGTGGTCGTGTGAAAGACCTTCCGGGTGTTCGTTATCACGTTCTGAGGGGCGTTCTGGATACCCAGGGTGTATCCGATCGTCGTCAGGGTCGTTCTAAATATGGTGCAAAACGTCCTAAATAAGGACCTGTTGCTAAGGAATTGAGATATGTCGCGTCGTCACGCTGCTGAAAAACGTAAAGTGCTGCCGGATCCCAAGTTCGGGGATATCGTGCTGACCAAATTCATGAACAACCTGATGGTTGATGGCAAGAAATCCGTTGCGGAAAGAATCGTTTACGGCGCTCTTGACCTTGTTCAGGCTAAAACCGGTCAGGAGCCGCTGGAAGTGTTCCATCAGGCCCTCGACAATGTGAAGCCGGCGGTTGAGGTTCGCTCCCGCCGTGTTGGTGGCGCCACCTACCAGGTGCCGGTCGAGGTTCGTTCTGACCGCGCCCAGGCTCTGGCGATCCGCTGGATGATTGAAATGTCTCGCAAGCGCAACGAGAACACCATGACCGAGCGTCTTGGTGGCGAACTGCTTGATGCGCTGAACAACCGTGGCGCTTCCGTGAAGAAGCGTGAAGACACCCACCGTATGGCAGAGGCCAATAAGGCTTTCTCCCATTATCGCTGGTAGTAGTTGCTGGATTAGGGAATTTGTAAGATGGCACGCAAGACTCCACTCGAAAGATATCGCAATATCGGTATTATGGCCCATATCGATGCAGGTAAGACAACCACCACAGAACGTATCCTGTTCTATACAGGGGTGAGCCATAAAATCGGCGAAGTTCATGAAGGCGCCGCGACCATGGACTGGATGGAGCAGGAGCAGGAGCGTGGTATTACCATCACCTCTGCGGCGACCACCTGTTTCTGGAATGATCACCGCATTAACATTATTGATACCCCCGGCCACGTGGATTTTACCATTGAAGTTGAACGTTCGCTCCGTGTTCTTGACGGGGCGGTTGCTGTTTTTGACTCTGTGGCCGGTGTTGAGCCCCAGTCCGAAACCGTTTGGCGTCAGGCTGACAAATATGACGTTCCGCGGATGTGCTTCGTTAACAAGATGGACCGCATGGGTGCCAACTTCTACCGTTGCGTCGACATGATCAAGGATCGCCTTGGTTCCGTGCCGCTGGTAACTCAGCTGCCGATCGGCGCCGAAGCTGAATTTGAAGGCATGGTTGACCTGCTGAAAATGAAAGCGATCGTCTGGGACGACGAGGGCATGGGCGCCAACTATGTGGAAAAAGATATTCCGGCCGACATGCAGGACGATTGCGAAACCTATCGCATGGAGCTGATCGAGACTGTTGTTGAGCAGGACGAGGATGCCATGGAGCAGTATCTGGAAGGCAACGAGCCCGACATGGATACGCTTAAAAAACTGATCCGCAAAGGTACCATCGCTGGTGACTTCGTGCCGGTTCTCTGCGGTACGGCCTTTAAAAACAAAGGCGTGCAGCCGCTCCTCGATGCGGTTGTTGACTATATGCCGGCTCCGGTCGACGTGGCCGCGATCCGCGGTGTTGCCGTTGATGATCCGGAAACAGAAATGGTTCGCAAGTCTTCCGACGAAGAGCCGTTCTCTGCCCTGGCCTTTAAAATCATGAACGACCCGTTCGTGGGTACGCTGACCTTCTGCCGCGTCTACTCCGGCGTTCTGGAAACCGGTACACAGGTCCTGAACTCCGTAAAAGGCAAGAAGGAAAAAGTCGGCCGTATGCTGCAGATGCACTCCAACTCACGTGAGGACATCAAGGAAGCTCGCGCCGGCGACATCGTCGCCATCTGTGGCCTGAAAGAGACCACAACCGGTGATACCCTGTGTGCCAACAACAAGCCGGTTATCCTGGAGCGTATGGAATTCCCCGAGCCGGTGATTTCCGTTGCTGTGGAGCCCAAATCCAAAGCCGACCAGGAGAAAATGGGTATTGCCCTGAACCGCCTGGCCGCCGAGGATCCGAGCTTCCGCGTTCGGTCCGACGAGGAAAGCGGCCAGACCGTGATTTCCGGTATGGGCGAACTGCATCTCGATATTCTGGTTGATCGCATGAAGCGTGAATTCAAGGTGGAAGCCAATGTGGGTGCCCCGCAGGTTGCGTACCGTGAATCCATCGCCCGCGAAATCGAAGTTGATTACACGCATAAGAAACAGTCCGGTGGTTCCGGTCAGTTCGGCCGCGTGAAAATGGTTGTTACCCCCGGTGAGCGTGGATCAGGTATCCAGTTCCTCGACGAAATCAAGGGCGGTAACATTCCGAAAGAATATATCCCTGGTGTTGAAAAAGGTATCAACGACATCGCAGAGAGCGGTGCGCTGATCGGCTTCCCGATCATCGACTTCTCTGTGCGCCTGATCGACGGTGCCTACCATGACGTTGACTCCTCCGTACTGGCCTTTGAAATTGCCGGTCGTGGGGCCATGCGTCAGGCCGCTGCCGATGCCGGCATCAAGCTCCTCGAGCCGATGATGAAGGTTGAAGTGGTAACACCGGAAGAATATATGGGTGACGTGATCGGTGACTTGAATTCACGTCGCGGCCAGGTCGCGGGCACTGAAACCCGTGGTCCGGCACAGGTGATCACTGCGATGGTTCCGCTTGCCAACATGTTTGGTTATGTGAACCAGCTGCGGTCATTTACTCAGGGTCGTGCTCAGTACAGCATGCAGTTCGACCATTACGCCGAGGTTCCGAACAATGTAGCTGAGGAAGTCAAGGCGAAATACGCATCTTAATATTTTAACGAAGCTAACTTTTCCCGTGAGGATAGAGCGGGACGCTTGAATATAAGTGAGAAGGTAAAGACAATGTCAAAAGAAAAGTTTGAACGCACGAAGCCGCACTGCAATATTGGGACTATTGGTCACGTTGACCATGGTAAGACCACACTGACTGCGGCGATCACAAAAGTACTTGCCGATGCCGGTCACGGCAAAGCGGTTGATTTTGCGAACATCGACAAGGCTCCTGAGGAGCGCGAGCGCGGTATTACGATTTCCACGGCCCACGTTGAGTATGAGACGGACAAGCGTCACTATGCTCACGTTGACTGCCCGGGTCATGCTGACTATGTGAAGAACATGATCACCGGTGCGGCGCAGATGGACGGCGCGATTCTTGTTGTGAACGCTGCTGACGGCCCGATGCCGCAGACCCGCGAGCACATTCTTCTGGCCCGTCAGGTTGGCGTTCCGGCCCTGGTTGTATTCCTGAACAAGGTTGACCAGGTTGACGACGAAGAGCTGCTTGAGCTGGTTGAGATGGAAGTTCGCGAACTTCTGAATGAATATGAATTCCCGGGTGACGATATTCCGATCATTGCCGGTTCTGCGCTTGCCGCCCTGGAAGGTCGTGACGACGCCATCGGCAAAGACAAGATCCTGGAACTGATGGACGCTGTTGACGAATATATCCCGCAGCCGGACCGTCCGAAGGACCAGCCGTTCCTGATGCCGATCGAGGACGTGTTCTCCATTTCCGGTCGTGGTACTGTTGTGACCGGCCGTGTTGAGCGCGGTATCATCAATGTGGGCGAGGAAGTTGAGATCGTGGGCATCAAAGACACCACGAAAACAACTGTTACCGGCGTTGAAATGTTCCGCAAGCTGCTGGATAGCGGTGAAGCCGGCGACAACATCGGTGCGCTGCTGCGTGGCGTTGGCCGTGAAGAGGTTGAGCGTGGCCAGGTTCTGGCCAAGCCGGGAACCATTACCCCGCACACCAAGTTCAAAGCCGAGGCTTACATCCTGACCAAGGAAGAGGGCGGTCGTCATACCCCGTTCTTCACCAACTACCGTCCGCAGTTCTACTTCCGTACCACTGACGTGACCGGTATTGTGCATCTTCCGGAAGGCACCGAGATGGTTATGCCGGGCGACAACGTGACCGTTGACGTCGAGCTGATCGCCCCGATCGCCATGGACGAAGGTCTGCGTTTCGCCATCCGTGAAGGCGGTCGTACCGTCGGCGCCGGCGTCGTAGCCTCAATTATCGAATA
>NZ_VFIY01000001.1:2500-16921 GCF_006385175.1 Emcibacter nanhaiensis | reverse complement strand
GTGGTAGTGACAATCTGCAGGCAATCTTCCGGCAGGCCTGCTTCCAGCGCCAGTTTTTGCAGCGCCAGCGCCGACAGCGGTGTCGCTTCCGCCGGCTTTACTATAGCGGTACAGCCCGCCGCCAGCGCAGGGGCCACCTTGCGGGTGATCATGGCATTGGGAAAGTTCCAGGGCGTGATGGCGCTCACCACACCGATCGGCTGCTTGAGCACCATGATCCGCTTGTCCGCTCCCGGGGCCGGGATCATGTCGCCATAAAGCCGTTTACCTTCCTCGGCGAACCATTCGATAAAGCTGGCACCGTAAGCCACTTCGCCCCACGCTTCGGCCAGCGGTTTGCCGCACTCCGCCGTGATGATCCGGGCCAGCATCTCCTGATGCTCCATTATCAAATTATACCAGCGTGTGAGCACCGCCGACCGCTCCTTGGCGGTACGTTTTGACCAGTCGCCAAAGGCCGTTTCCGCCTTCTCCACAGCGGCTTCCACCTCTGTGACCGTCCAGTCGCGGACAACCGCAAGTTCGCTGTCATCCACAGGATTAAGCACGAGCAATCCTGTTTCCTGGCCGAGATAATCGGCCAAAAATTCCAGTTCTTTCATTTTTCTGTTTCCTAAATCATATTGTTGCCAGAATTCCATCCAGCGTATTCACAACAAAATCAATTTTCTGTTTTGTTATGATCAGTGGAGGAGACAGGGCAGAGGCGTCTGTATTTTGTACCTTTTTTACTCACAGGTCATTTTCCTAACACATAAAATATCAACTGCATGAAACTGTAGGAAATTTGTCTCGAGCGAAACAAGACGTTATTTTATCTAATATAACCCCTTGAAAAACATAAATGACGAGCAGAAAGCGTTCACTATAGCAAACATTCTGGTCTTTCGTTGAGAATCAGAATGTCGGCGGAGTGCAGGCGCTGACTATTTCACATTCTTCAGAACCCACGTTCTTAAACCTGTGCGGCATGCTGCTGGAAAAATAATAAGCATCCCCTGGCCCCAATATTTTCTTTTGATCTCCAACCTCGATCTGAATCTTGCCCTTCAAAACCATACCGCACTCCTCCCCTTCATGACTAATTGCCGTTTTGCCGGTTGTCGCTCCAGGCTTGTATTTTTCGTGCAGAAACTGGATAGCTCTGTTGTTCAGGTTGGCGCCGACTTGTCGGAAGGATATGCCTCTCTCCCCGATTTCTGCGAGCTCTTCTGCTGCGAAGAAAATCTGTTTATCCTCTATATCCCCCTCACTGAAAAATTCGGAGAGGCTGATAGGGATGCCATCCAGAATTCTTTTCAGAGCGCCTACTGTTGGGTTTAGATGGTTAGACTCTATTTGAGATATGCTTGCATTCGCGACACCTGTTCTTTTTGCAAGCTCCCGCTGCGATAAATTTCTAGCTAACCGGATTTCTTTCAGACGCTTCCCGATGTCCAACTTTTCACCTTCCCTGGTAGATTTGAAGTCAAATTCAAAATACAATGATCGGATTTTATCCCAAACCCCGAGACACAGGAATCCAATAAAATTCATGCATGAATAAGAAGGACTTATAATCTCGAAATGCATAACACGCCTGAAATTCTGCAACACGCTTTACGGCTCAACCTCGGAATTTTATGACTTTCAGAAGTCTGGGCGGAATTTTGGACTTCCTAAAAAGGATGTTGGTGCAACCAAAAGGCACTGGCAGACTCATATTTACCATGGTGGAAACAAAGCCTTTTCCCTACCCTGGATCGGATCTTCATTCCGGCCCCGACTTTCGGGGCCATTCTTATGTATCTCCTCCTAAGTTTCGAAGAAACATCCCCATCAAAACAGACGACACGTCACCCGTCTGCTACCCCCTGGCAAGCAGAGATAGCCCCAAATGACCAAATCATCTGCAACCATTATTCTTGTTTTGTGACATCTGGTTGCGGGGCGTAAGCTATTTTAGTGCGGGGCATGGGAAAGGCGTAGTATTCCTGAAGTTAGTGTGAGATGCAGGGCGTGGAGTGAGGGGCGCGTTGCAAGATAAAAGTAAGCGTAGCTTTGATGCGATACCACCTTATTCTATAAGGATTTTTCACGGGGCGTGAGGGATGTTTTAGGCCCTTTTACGGGTCATGACCTTTCCAGGAGTTTTGCACGCTTTCACTGCATTTTCACTCAACCCAGATGCCAGTTCAAAAACTGAGATGAATGTAGGCCTCCACAATTATTCGCTTGGGGGGATCGAACTTAGAGTGGAGGCCCGGCAGCTGTTTAAGCTACGGCTCTACGATAGCACAGATTGCTGTCTGTACAGAGGATATATTATCGTGATTTATATTTCCGCATTCATGTTGGGCTGGTCACGCAACCGCCTTTTCTTAACAAAATGGACAAGACCAAATTGAGGAAAACGAACGAATACAGAAAGGGGTGAATTTGTATTCGCGCTTCAACCCGCAAACAACTTTCCGATCAAGGCGTTAAGAAAAACCCGGAAAATAAAGCGAATACAGAGAAGCCGGAGGCGAATACTTAAAAGTTAAAAGCATCCCAAATGCTTAGTATCTATTTCGCACCGGAGTGTATTCATCCGGAGGTGCATGGGGTGTGGCTGTATTCGCTTTTCCCTGTTTTAGGGGAAAGTGGGAAGTGAAGAGGAAGCCGGGGAAAGATATCCAGCTTCCTCTGGAAATCAGATTTTAAGGGAGAAACGGGTAAAGGATCAGGACTAGGTGGGATCCTTTACTCGTTGCAGTATGAGTCCGTGCCTGGGAGATTTTCGGACAAAAAAAAGGGATAGGGAGAAATCCCTTGTGCCCTGTAATAGAGTGCATACAGATGTTAGACTCAAGGAATTGCCTCACGTTATTCATAAATAAATAAAAATATGCATAAAACTTGACAATTATGCATATTTATGTTATACTATGCGTGATTTTAATAGAATATGAGAGCTTATAACACATGATTTTTAGAGCTGATGAAGAACAATCGAGAGGGTACGCACGAGCAGAGCGTTACCTAATACCGATGGATTTTACAGAAGAGCAAAGGGAACGAAGTCTAGCGGAGCTTCAAAGGATTGTGGAGAGGTGTGGGCCGGTTGTAGAGAGCTACCCGTCGTGGCATCCATTAGTCGCGCAAAATCAGGATCAAAGAAGCCCGATCGTCTTTCCAGAGGAAAGAGGGGGCTATGCAGGACTAGATCATACGATTTTGTTTGTGAATGGGTTTGTCACATGTCCTTATGATGACGGACAAAGGGTTGTGGATTCTGTGGAAGCGTTTAACACTGGATTTGATGAAATAGCGACAATCAAAACAGAGATTCTGAAAGTACCATTCTATGCTGATCGTACAACACCAATTTTGGTTTACTGTGACTGGCATAGGCCTTTGCTACAGGATCGCACGATACCTAAATCATTAGCTATACCATTAATGTTGGAGCAAGAAGTGCCGTGCTGGCGGACAGCCGAACTTGCTGAAACATGGGAAACAATGAGGCCATATTTCTTGGGAGCGCCGCATGGTAGTCGGTCATCACTGTTTTTAAATCAAGAAACCGGACAAGCGCTAAAGAATGTATGGAATGCCTTGATCAAAACCGAGATGTTTGGTCCGGTAAAGGATTAACCACCAGGTGTCGTGAATACTGATAATCTTAAAAAGGGGGGTCTATTGTGCAGGTATATGAAGGCTGCACCTTAGTCGGATAAATGGGCGCCTCAGGGGCCACGCCGGCCGCTTCTTATCATCTTTTTTACATTGCTGGAATGCCGTCTAATGTTGTGGATACGTTCGTGGTCCACCGCCCAGTCCTTAGTCTCAAAGGGATAGGAAGTAGCACTTTTTTTTAATTCGAGGATTGATGCAGCATTTGAAGGACTAATTAGAGCCTCATTGATCTTATAAAGAAAGAACTCTTCATCCATGTGCTGTATCAGTCTGTTTAGCTCAGAAAAGTCCGATTTTATGTATGTTTCTGCAATTTGTCGTGTGCACTCATCGGTTTCACCTGTCCAATACTCACAGGCACGTTCTTCAAGCTTATCAACGAGCGCTATAGTTTGCTCAATTCGTTTCTCAAGCTCGCTCCGCTTGGTCAGCGTGTAGGTGCCCAGCATCGTTACGATTGAGGTTATAATATCAGAAAAACCAAATCCAAGAGTGTCCATAGTCTATGAGTTGGCTGCTTTGTTGGCATCTTCCATGTAGCTCTGAATTTCAACTTTAAGGAAGTCGTCCTGGGTGACAAGTTCTATACGGTTTTTTATAGTCTCGTAGGGTAATATGTTAGCTCGAACAAGTCCCCCAAAAGCTTCCTCTAAGAAGGAGGATCCATAGCCTTCCACACCATCAAGGTCGATCTTTAGCTTTTCATATTCCTGAACAAGTGGTTCGAGAAGGTCTTCCCTGAACTCTTCTCCGCTATCAGGGCCATCGCTTCTTAATCGCCCTCCAGGTGCGATACTGAAGTCATTCTTGATGGAAATCAATTTGGTATTGTTCGTCATTTTCTGCGTTTCTACCTAGAGTGAAGGTCCACTGAATGAGTGTGCCGTTTATTGACCGAGCATGAGATTGAGTTTGCTCTTGACCATCGTACCTATATATATACTCCCCTTTGTTACTTACAACTCTGATCTTACCCATCTTATCCTTATTATTGTCAATGATCCACCTCATTTGAGGAAGTCCTTTTCCTCGATGGGTTTGGCCGGTTTGAGATCTACCAAGTTCCATAGCAGCTCGTATTCTGGAGGCATCGTTGTCATGAATGCCCACCTTATCGAGAAATGAAAGTATCGTTTCAATGGGGTATTTGTTTTCAATTGTGTTAGGAATACCTACTCCTTGGTCAAAGAATGTAACTGTGAGTTTGCTTATGCTTCTATCGTATGAACCAGACATCCACCATCTTCGGTAAAGGTGTCTCCTGGAATCAATTAGCTCTTGTGGATAAGCGTGTTGAACGCTGTTGGCCATGGCTTCAATAAGCGCAGTATAGAGGCCTAGATCAGGCAGAGGTCCAGTGAGTTCTTCTAACGCTTCCCTCATCTCTTTGATCAAAGTCCCAACCACAAACTTGTTGCTCCAAAAGGGGATATAGATAATGTTGTCATCATCAACGTTGTCACGGGATTTGGGAGGGTTCACTACATCCAAAATCTTGAAGAAACCCATCTGGGAAAGGCGGTTTCGTATCCTGGAATCCCAATGTTTCATTCGTGCCACTTTTGGCCGGAAATTTCTGAGGATACTCCATCGATCTAATTCCGATACAAGCACTAAGGCTGCCGCAGGTGATATCTCACAGAGGTTGGAAAAATCTAAGTGTATTTTCCGGTTGTGATCCAGATACTCATCCATGAATTCATTTAGAAACTCCATTGTAGGTCTATAATGCTGATTCAAGTCCATTGAATGTGGGAGTTTGAAATAGCAAGTTTTACCTTCCACACGTTTTGATGGCTCACTGGAGTATCCTCCAGTAATGCGCTTCGTTCTGAGTTTCTCTTTCGACTTGATGCGCCTTTTGTTGAGTCTAGCAGATCGCTTTTCCATCCATAGATGCCAAGCGATTTTTTTCTTTTTCACTGATTATCCTTGTTGCTGCAAACGACCATATCCAAAGGGTTAGCGCTCAAGTCGTTGTTTGTGTCTTTGGGAAACTAGCATAACACAACAAACTAAGATTTTTGTGTCGAGCTCAATTGTATTTGGAAGGCCCAAAGAAACGCCAATAAAGGCTATTGTAGCGAACAGATATTGAGCAAGCTGCTTATCCCTTAGTTCTATTCTTAGCCTCATTTCCGCTCGGGTATCTTCATAGATCTTTATAGCGAGGTCTAATTCCTTCTCTTCAATCATTCCCTGTCTCCAAGGGTGATAACGCTTGTTTATTGAGTAAAATACTACCTATGGTATAAATATATGATTCGTCTCTTTGTGACTAGGTGACCTTCTCAGGGAACTACATTTAGGATGTCTACTTTAATTACCCAACAGGTTTCATCCCCATGCATCTTCGTTGCATTTGCGGCTATTGTTCCCCTTTTGCCTCGTCTAATACGCTGTTACGTTGAAGGAATTAGGCAGGAAATAAAAGGTGAGTTTTGGCTAATTTTTAAAGGTGTTGGAGGGGAAACAGCTGATAGGAAGTCAATTCCAGCAGACTTTTGGTTGTCATATGTCATCGGTTTTGCTGAGATGCTGGCCTATCCTCTGTTGATAATAAATGATCAAACGACCATGATAGGTTTTTGGTTGGGATTTAAAACAATTCATCGTTGGAACTATGCTCCAAATTATGATCGTGGTCCCTATAATCTTTATCTAGTTGGGAATTTGATAGTTCTTATGGGGGCCTATTTTTCAGCTCGTTGGGCTGTGATTTGATTTTTCTGAGCCAATACAATAGCTGCTAAAATTAAGCTGTGAACATCAGTATGCGACATTAGTTTATCTGCGAGTATTTTGTATCAGTAATATGCCTCATTTTGAAGGCATGCGCAAATTTAGGCGCGCTACTCGCTGGCAGCACGATCATCGAAATTTGAGGCGCATATCCCAATGGAATATTGTAAACGGACAATAGAGACACTGTCTGAGCAAATATTCGGTTTAGAGGGGAAACAAGAGGATGAGCGAAAACAAAGTGACCAATGAGCTTGAACTTATGACTACGATCGTAGTTGCTGAGCAAAATAATTTCTGGTTAAGATTTACGGCCTTTTCTGCCTTAAATGCTGCGATGGTGGTAGCTGCTATTTCAATTAAGAATGCATCGTATGTTGGTTATATGGGGCTGGTACTATCGGTGTTTTGGACGTCTGTCCAGTGGGCGAGCTATAATTATGTGGTTCACTATGATGAAACCTGGGGGCCTAGGATTGAGGAGTTGGGTTTCCGTCGTCCGAAGGAGTTTTGGGCAAAGCTCCCTCGCACGACGTTCGTCGGGGCATTGACTGCCACGTTGAGCATGGTGTTCTGGATAGCTTTCATCTGCAAACTTGTATAGCTGTTGGTAATCCAGGCACTTCATGGATTTAACTTAATCGCTTACTTTTTTGAGCTCTTTGATCACATCAACCGGATCGATCCCGAGAGCATCGGCAATCAACATCATCTCGACAACATCAACTCGCCGTTCCCCTAGCTCACATTTGGAGATAAATGTCTGCCGTGTGCCCAGCCTTTTGGCCAACTCAACCTGGGACACATTAGCTTCATCGCGATATTGCACGAGAAGCTCTCTGAGCTTCTTATATTTCTTGGTAAAAACAGACTTTTTCATGGGATGCCTTCCAATGGGAAGACGAGAATAATACCCCAATATAGAGTACCCCAAATTGGGGTATTATTTGGTTGTGTTGATGCTCCTATATGTTACTATAGTTGTGCTGCGAGTTTTCTAGCAGTGACGTTTCAAACCGTCGTACACTAGTCGGCCCACTCCCGATTTTGAGTGGCAATTGTCCTGGGAAGTCGTTATAGACCCCCCTATGATGACTCCTGTCCGGATATGAGTTTCTCTCATGTCGGGGGTGGTGCTGGAATAGAACACTCTCCGGAGGAATACAGCCCACACGACTAGTGCGTGGTTTGAAGCCCCCGGCGCCAGGGATTGTCCTTGGCGTCGGCAACAGGAGGCCAAGACCATGCTGGAGTCAGACCCATTCGACATTGACACCTTGTCTGCCTTTCGGGAGTTGACAGGAGAGGTTCCTGGCAGGCAATCCGAGAGATTGCCACGAGCTCCAAAGAACCCACCGTCTTATTCCACCCGGGAATTCAAGAGCTTCGAAGCGGCCTGTTACAAGAGCCTTTATCCTACCACGTCACCGGAACAGTTCCGCGACCGGCTGGCCAGCATTCTGGAGAAGCTGGGTTTTCCCACCTTTTCTTTGATGGCACTATGCCCTCATCCCCGGCTGATCATTCACAATCTCCCTAAAGCCCTTCAGAGCGCCTATGAGCAGGGGAACTTTGAGCGGGTGGATTATGCCATCTCATACGCCAATGGCTCACGACACCCCATCCTCAGGTCCAGGATCGAGGATTATATGTCGGCCGCGCCTGTACAGACCCGGGAGATGACCCGGAACCAGGATTTGTCCATCCTCTACAAGGGCCACGGGTTTTATGAGTTCTATCATATTCCTATCGTATCCGGTAATGAACGCTACCTGTTCAGCCTCACCTCAGAGGATATCGCCCCGGATTTTCTCAAGAAGCTGCGCAAACATCCGGAAGCCATCCAGCTGGTGGCCGAGATTTCGGTGAGCTTCGGCCTGCGGAAGTTCCCGGAACATTTCCGGGCGGGAGGAGAGAGGAAGGAGATCAAGCTTCAGCTGCAGCCGCTGATGGATATCAGCCGGATTGCTCAGCAAGACCTGACCATCCAGCAAATCGCCCACACCACAGAGCGGAGTGTGCACACCATTAACCAGCACCTTGCTGCTGCCCGTAAGGCGCTGAACAGTAAAACCACACACGGGGCCATCTATAAAGCCATACAGGAAGGGCTGATCCCCTGCCCTTGCAAAGACTGTTCCTCAGGTCGAGGGACCGGAGACTCGGCGAGAGCGACCCTGTATGACCATACAGGTTGACAGGGTTCTCCCGTCTTTTCTGTGGTTGCGGGTGCAGAATCCTGTAATTTTTTTGATGTTTTTTCGGGGGTAGAATTTTTGATCGCTGGATATCGGGAGATATCTTTGGGTTTCTTAAGAGGTATTTAGGATGCGTTGCAGATACAATGATATAATATACGCCCCGCCCACGACCCTTGACGGGGCTTTGGTTGCGGCGTCTACTTTATGGATTATGAGCAGGAAAGAGCTTCCCATAAGGTTTAAGGCCTATCCGCACGCCAATGACAACGGTAGTGTCTCCGGCAGTCCGCCGGACCCCAGACTGCTGAGCCTGGCCCGTCTGATTGCCCGGGCCGCTGTGCGGGACCTGATTGACGGCCAGACCGCCAATGATAATGCTGACAACTTGACGGTTGCGGGGCAACCTCCCCTCAAAGGATCTGAGCAGGTTTCAGCGACAAGTTTGCTTGCGGATACAGCCGAGGCTGGGTCCGCGACATTGCCTTCACCAGAGACCGAACCAAATCCCCAAAGCAAACATGCATCCGACGACCTCCCCGTCGGCACCCAGCTTTATCTTTTTCCTGATCATATTGAGACTGACCATGACTCCTAACAACCCCACTCCCATTAAAGTCGCCATTTACGCCCGCTATTCTTCCGACAACCAGAGAGAAGCCTCCATTGAAGACCAGATCCGTCTGTGCAGGGAACTGACCGCGCAGCAGGGCTGGACCATTACCAAGACCTATCAGGACAGCGCCATGAGCGGGGCCAGCCTGATGCGCCCCGGCATCCAGGCCCTGATGGAAGACGCGGTGAAGGGCAACTTCTCCATCATCCTGACCGAGGCTCTGGACCGCTTGTCCCGCGACCAGGAAGATATCGCCGGGCTCTATAAACGCATGAGCTTTGCCGATGTGCGCATCATCACCCTCTCCGAGGGCGAAGTGAACAACCTGCATATCGGCCTCAAGGGCACCATGAACGCGCTTTACCTCAAAGACCTCGCCGATAAAACCCGGCGCGGCTTGCGGGGACGCGTCGAACAGGGCAAGTCCGGTGGCGGGCGCACCTTTGGCTATGACGTCATCAAAAGTTTTTCCCCTGACGGAGAGAAGATCACCGGCGAGAGGACCATCAACGAGCGGGAAGCCGCTGTCGTTCGCCGCATCTTTAAAGACTTTGCCGCCGGTCACTCCCCCCGCGCGATCGCCAAGGCGCTGAATGAGGAAGGCGTGCCCGGCCCCAGAGGCTCCGGGTGGGGCCAAAGCACCATCAATGGCAACCGGGAACGGGGCACGGGCATCATCAACAATGAGCTTTATATTGGGCGACTGGTCTGGAACCGCCTTCGCTATATCAAGGATCCGGACACGGGTAAAAGGATTTCACGCCTGAACCCGGAACAGGACTGGGTCATCCAGGAGGTGCCCGACCTCCGGATCATCGACCAGACCCTCTGGGACAAGGTCAAGGAGCAGCAGGGCGCCCTCAAGCATCGCAAGCCCCTGCAGGCGGACAATGAACTGGGCCGCTATAAGAGGCCGCAATATCTATTCTCCGGACTTCTCAAGTGTGGGACCTGCGGCGGCGGTTTCAGCATGTTCAGCAAAACCCATCTCGCCTGTTCCAACAGGCGTAACAAAGGCACCTGTGACAACACACACTCCATCCGGCGCGACCAACTGGAAGAGATCGTCCTCGACGGTCTCAAACACCATCTTATGGAACCAGCCTATTTTGCGGAATTCTGTAAAGAATATACCGAAGAACTGAACCGGATGAGACGCGAAGTCACTGCCGGTCAGACCGCCCAAAAGGCGGAACTGGTCAAGATTGAGCAGGAGATCAAAAAACTCCTCCAGGCACTCAAAGACGGCGGGCCTGCCAAAGCCATCGTTTCCGAGATGCAGGCTATGGAGGCCCGACAGGAAGAGATTGAAAGGGAGATTTCAGAAGCCAAAGAACCGGCTCCCCTGCTTCATCCCAACATGGCAAAGACCTATGCCAGGAAGCTGGACGATCTGATGAAGACTCTCAATGAACCAGACCTGAGGGCGCAGGCGTCGCAGACCCTGCGCAGTCTGATTGAGGCGGTAAGGCTTGTGCCGGAAGGAGAGGGCTTGGGCATTGAGCTTGTCGGGGATCTGGCCGGAATCCTGCACTTTGTGGAGCCTAAAGAGAAGGCTGGGGCCCAAAAAGGAAGCGGTGGCTCCACAAAAAGCAACGCCGCCTCGGATAGATCCGGGCGGCGTCAACTTCCGTTGGTTGCGGGGGCAGGATTTGAACCTGCGACCTTCAGGTTATGAGCCTGACGAGCTACCGGGCTGCTCCACCCCGCGTCAAGTTAGTTCAAGGCTGCGCAGTGCAGCCCGGCATTTTTAATTCCGCCTCGGGGGACCCGAGGCTGGGGCATGCTCGACCCCGCGGTAAACTTTATTGGCACTCAAGCGCCGTGCGGCCTCCGGCCTTGGCTTCCGCGCAAACGTGCGCGACGGCCGCTTGGCCTTTCCGTCCTACGGACGGCTGGAGTGTATACTCCAGAGCGGTCGACTGACCGCCGCCGACTTTTCGGCGCCCCCTCGGAGGCGTGAGCGTAAGCGAGCCTGCCGCGAGAGATAATCAACCTACAAAAAAAAGCGGCTTTATGGGCCGCTGTCTTTTTCATGCGCTATCGCCTAGCGGCTACTTGAGCGCGATGATTTTCTGACATTATGAATGGGTTTGTATTTTAAACTCATGTTTTTAATAGACCTGGCGACGACCTACTCTTCCGCGCCTTAAGACGAAGTACCATCGGCACAACCTGGTTTCACTTCCGGGTTCGGGATGGAGCCGGGTGGGACACAGGCGTCAAGATCACCAGGTCAATTAAAAACATGGGTTTGTTTTATATTCCGTTTTGATTTGGCCTTTTTGAGGCCAATGATAAGTTTTGCATGAGCGCGCATGAACGGGATCTTTTACAGATCTCATCTCTGTTCATGACGGGATATTCAAGTCTATTGAGTAATTAGTACCGGTCAGCTTCATGTGTTACCACACTTCCACATCCGGCCTATCAACGTGGTGGTCTTCCACGGCTCTCAAGGGAGAACTTATCTTGAGGGGGGCTTCCCGCTTAGATGCTTTCAGCGGTTATCCCTTCCGCACATAGCTACCCTGCAATGCGGCTGGCGCCACAACAGGTCCACCAGAGGTGCGTCCATCCCGGTCCTCTCGTACTAGGGACAGCTCCTCTCAATTCTCCTGCGCCCACGGCAGATAGGGACCGAACTGTCTCACGACGTTCTAAACCCAGCTCACGTACCTCTTTAAATGGCGAACAGCCATACCCTTGGGACCTGCTCCAGCCCCAGGATGAGATGAGCCGACATCGAGGTGCCAAACACTGCCGTCGATATGAGCTCTTGGGCAGTATCAGCCTGTTATCCCCGGCGTACCTTTTATCCGTTGAGCGATGGCCCTTCCACACGGGACCACCGGATCACTATGACCGACTTTCGTCTCTGCTCGACTTGTCAGTCTCGCAGTCAGGCAGGCTTATGCCATTGCACTCTCACAGCTGATTTCCGACCAGCCTGAGCCTACCATCGCGCGCCTCCGTTACTCTTTGGGAGGCGACCGCCCCAGTCAAACTACCCACCACAGAAGGTCCCGGCCCCGGGTTCACGGGGCGCGGTTAGATAATAGACAGGTTAAGGGTGGTATTTCACCAACGACTCCACCGGAACTGGCGCACCGGTTTCAAAGTCTCCCACCTATCCTACACATAACATATCCATTATCATTCTGAAGCTGTAGTAAAGGTGCACGGGGTCTTTCCGTCTAACCGCGGGTAGCCCGCATCTTCACGGGCAAGTCAATTTCGCTGAGTCTATGTTGGAGACAGTGGGGAAGTCGTTACGCCATTCGTGCAGGTCGGAACTTACCCGACAAGGAATTTCGCTACCTTAGGACCGTTATAGTTACGGCCGCCGTTTACCGGGGCTTCAATTCAGTGCTCTCACACCTCCTTTTAACCTTCCGGCACCGGGCAGGCGTCAGACCCTATACGTCGTCTTGCGACTTCGCAGAGCCCTGTGTTTTTAGTAAACAGTCGCCACCCCCTGGTCTGTGCCCCCTCCAAAAAGTTGCCTTCATGGAGGGCCTCCTTCTCCCGAAGTTACGGAGGCAATTTGCCGAGTTCCTTCAACATAGTTCTCTCAAGCGCCTTGGTATGCTCTACCTGTCCACCTGTGTCGGTTTCGGGTACGGTCTATATGATGAGGCTATTTCCTGGAACAGTTTCGCAGCCCCTCCAATCCAGTAAGGAGGAACAACTTACACCATCCGTCACATCTCATCAGGCCCAGTAATATTAAACTGAGTTCCCATCGACTACGCCTTTCGGCCTCGCCTTAGGGACCGGCTAACCCTGCGCAGATTAGCTTTACGCAGGAACCCTTGGACTTTCGGCGAGAGTGTCTCTCACACTCTTTATCGCTACTCATGCCAACATTCGCACTTCTGATACCTCCAGGCGCCCTCGCGGGTCACCCTTCGCAGGCTTACAGAACGCTCCGCTACCACTTGATACAAAGTATCAAATCCAAAGCTTCGGTACATGTCTTGAGCCCCGTTACATCTTCGCTGCGAGATGGCTATTAGACCAGTGAGCTGTTACGCTTTCTTTAAAGGGTGGCTGCTTCTAAGCCAACCTCCTGGTTGTTTTGGCCTTCTCACTTGCTTTCCCACTTAGACATGATTTGGGGACCTTAGCTGTTGGTCAGGGCTGTTTCCCTCTCCACCACGGACCTTAGCACCCGTGGTGTGTCTGCTGAATAGTACTCACCGGTATTCGGAGTTTGGTTAGAATTGGTAAGGCTCGCGCCCCCCGCATCCATCCAGTGCTCTACCCCCGGCGGTATTCATTCAACGCTCTACCTAAATAGATTTCGCGGAGAACCAGCTATCTCCGAGTTTGATTGGCCTTTCACCCCTAGTCACAGGTCATCTCCCCATTTTTCAACATAGGTGAGTTCGGTCCTCCAGTGCGTGTTACCGCACCTTCAACCTGCCCATAACTAGATCACTCGGTTTCGGGTCTAATACAACATACTCAGTCGCCCTATTAAGACTCGCTTTCGCTGCGCCTACACCTATCGGCTTAAGCTTGCATGTTATATTAAGTCGTTGGCCCATTATACAAAAGGTACGCCGTCACACTTGCGTGCTCCGACTGCTTGTAAGCATACGGTTTCAGGGTCTGTTTCACTCCCCTTATCGGGGTGCTTTTCACCTTTCCCTCACGGTACTTGTTCACTATCGGTCGCATAGGAGTACTTAGGCTTGGAGGGTGGTCCCCCCACGTTCAGACAGGATTTCACGTGTCCCGCCCTACTCGAGGACTGTAAATTAACTTACCCGTACGGGGCTATCACCCACTACGGCCATCCTTTCCAGAATGTTCCGGTTTTTAATCTACAGCCACTGGCCTGGTTCCCGTTCGCTCGCCACTACTAGGGAAGTCTCGGTTGATGTCCTTTCCTCCGGCTACTTAGATGTTTCAGTTCGCCGGGTTCGCCTCCTTACCCTATGTATTCAGGTAAGGATACCCCGAAGGGTGGGTTTCCCCATTCGGAAATCGTCGGATCAAAGCTTTTTCGCAGCTCCCCAACGCTTATCGCAGCGTAACACGTCCTTCATCGCCTCTATGCGCCAAGGCATCCACCATATGCTCTTGTCATACTTGAGATCACCGCCATGTACAGAGATCAGATCGTAAAATCAAATCCCATCCAGCATCCATCTCGGCAGGATGCTGAACTAAAACCTCGTCTTCCAGGGTGGGGGA